>JAYEGO010000505.1:0-8940 GCA_034659155.1 Bacteroidota bacterium
GAAAGTAGTACAAACCTTTAAATATAGAAATGATTTACTAGTGTAAATAGGAAAATCTAATATGACAATACTGGAAATAAAATCAGAGGCAGAATATTTAGAGATTAGCAATAATGCTCCTGCTTCCCTGTTTTACTTTTCACATGATGATTGTAATGTTTGCAAGGTGCTGAAACCCAAAGTGCATGAACTGCTGCAGGAAAAATACCCGAAAATTCCAATGTACTATGTAAATATTCATAAAAGCTCTAAAATCTCAGGGCAAAGATCAATATTTGCTGTTCCTACAATACTGGTTTATATGGATAGCCAGGAAATAATTCGAAAAAGCAGGAACATCGGACTGGCTGAACTGGATGAACTTATTGCTAAGCCCTACTCCCTTTTATTTGATCAATAATTCATACATTGCAAGTGTAAAATAGATACTCACAGGATATGAAATTACCAATTCTAGTCATTGCAATTGCTTTAATTCAATTTAACACATTTGGGCAATTGCCAGTTTCTGGTTCAAGAAGCTATAGTTTTACATCAATGGAAGAGGAGTGCACCATAGGTGTTGCTAATGGAACAGCAACCAGTGATCAGCGTCCTTTACTCTGGAAAACACGGGATTATTCCTCTGCCCCCAACAACGAGGTAAAATATAACACCTCTAACCCGATCAAATTCATAAGTGTTTCAAATGCCGGAACATCCACTTATCCATGGATGGGAGTCAATGAGCATGGTTTTGCTATCCTTAACTCGGTAGCCAGTGACCTGACAGCAGGCACAAGTGGCCCTGGCAATGGTGATGTAATGAAATATGCACTTGGGAATTGCCGGACTGTAGCCGAGTTTCAGGATTATCTGGATGCCACAAATATTAGCGGTCGTTCAACTAAGACCAATTTTGCAGTGATTGACACTACAGGAGTTGCTGCAATATTTGAAACCGCAGGAAATGACTATTGGAAATATGATGCAGCAAATTCACTAAATGGCTATGTTGTAAGGACAAATTTTGCTCTGAACGGAGGAGGAACAGGTGGAATTGAAAGATATGACAGAACAAGGGTATTAATAAATAACTTCTACAGTGGCGACAGTCTGAATTACAAGAGTATTCTCAGGCATCAGATGAGAGATTTTTCAGACTTTGATAGCGAACCCGTTTCGGTTCCTTATCCACATAACTGGATACCAGAAAGACCTTATGGATATATTTATTGTAATGTAAGCATCTGCCGTCCATCATCGGTTTCTGCAGCTGTATTTCATGGGGTATTACCAACTGAACTGGCAGGCTATACTACCATGTGGACCATTCTTGGGCAGCCTGCTTCCTCAATAGCAGTTCCATATTGGCCAGTTGGGAATACACCTGCAGAAGCAGATGGGCCTGTGACTTCACCCCTATGCGATAAGTCCCTGGAAATCCGCGGTAAACTATTTGACTATTATGAAAATACTAACTATATAGATTCTTATAAACTGCTTGATGGATTGGGTGGTGGACTATGGACCTGTACTTTCCCTTTTGAAGATGCTATTTTTACTGATGTAAATCTTTTTATGGATACCATACGAACAAAGTCGCCATTACCTGTAGCAAGCTTGTTAAGCAAGGAATCAGAAATTGCAACTTCTGTTCTTTCCAAACTTCGGGATTGTTATTATTGGCAATTTGTTGGAATTGGAGAAAATGAACCGGATAATGTAATTGATGTTTATCCAAATCCCTTCGGGAATGAAATGAATATTTCTTACATGCTTACAGAAAGGTCCTTTGTAATAATTGATATATTTTCTATTACAGGCAGGAAAATTGAAACTGTATTTAATGGATATCAAAATGCCGGAGACTATAGCTATAGAATAAGTTCTGGAAACTCTAATTATCCGAATGGACTGTATTTATTGAACATTCGTATGAATGGTAAGAGCCAAACATTTAAGATGATTAAGATCAATGGGAAGGATTGATGAGGTTGAACTAAATTGCAGGAAAACTGCCACTATCTAAAGGAACGGGCAGTGTTTAATTCAGAACCACCTCCCCCTCGCTAGCTCGGGTACTCCTCCCTGCTTGTCCGGCCTTGCTCTGCCGAAGCGGCTACGCAAAGGCAAAGCAGGCAGGCTTAAAAAAAGGAGGAGAATTTAAGAATAGAAAATGTATGCATTTTCCGGGTTAATAAATCTACCGTAATGTCTTGTATACAAAGGGAATTTCAGGAGTAAAGCAAAAATATTGAAATGGGTAAATTCAAATATGTGAATTAATATTTTTCACCTGAACTATTAAGGTGATGGGCTAAAGCCCTATTATACTGCCTGTTAACTAACCCCAGCCTTCCTGCCTGCCGGCAGGCATGGAAGGCTGGGGTTAAGCAAAATACGTATATGTTGGACTTTAGTCCATAATGCTTTATAATTACCCCGATTTTTGATATCTCAAGACCTTTTGACTATTTGCCCTTTAGACTTTTTAAACCCTTCCAGTACCTCCCTGTGGTCGAACCCTTGAAGGTTTTCCATGGTGTCTTTCTTATTTATCCCTTATCTTTTATCTTTCCAAACACCTCTTTCACAGTTCTGGTCAAGAGTTCATCTTCAGACATATTTGGCAGGGTTACCTGAAGATTAGGTGTTTTTTCCATTTCCCTTTTTATTGAAAATACTGCCTCTTCATTCCTGGCCCAGCTTCTGCGGGCAATTCCATTATTCACATCCCAGTGAAGCATCATCCTAACTCTCCTGTCAGCATCTTCAGTACCATCCAGAACCATTCCAAAGCCACCATTTATGACCTCCCCCCATCCCACTCCACCTCCATTATGAATAGACACCCAGGTAGCACCCCTGAAGGAATCTCCAATCACATTCTGAATTGCCATATCTGCTGTAAAACTGGATCCGTCATAGATGTTTGATGTTTCACGATAGGGCGAATCAGTGCCAGATACGTCATGATGATCCCGCCCCAATACTATGGGAGCCTTTACCAGGCCATCGCGAACTGCCTGGTTAAATTTTTCAGCAATTTTTACACGTCCTTCACAATCGGCATATAATATCCGTGCCTGGGAGCCAACTACCAGATTATTCTTTCCGGCTTCCTTAATCCAATGGATATTATCTTCCAACTGGCTTTTGATTTCAGCCGGTGCATTCCTCAATATTTCCATCAGCACTTCACCTGCAATTTTATCTGTTAATTCCAGGTCGCTTTTATCTGAAGAAGTACACACCCAGCGAAACGGGCCAAATCCGTAATCAAAAAACATCGGTCCCATAATATCCTGTACATAAGAATTGTATTTATAGCTTTTGTCCCCGGCAAAAATATCAGCTCCAGCCCTTCCTGATTCCAGAAGAAAGGCATTCCCATAATCAAAAAAATACATTCCTTTTGACGCAAGTGTATTTATGGCAGTAACCTGTCTGCGGAGTGACTCCTGAACTTTTTTCCTAAATAGCTCCGGGTTTTCAGCCAACATTCTATTAGACTCTTCAAAATTAAGACCAACTGGATAATATCCACCTGCCCATGGGTTATGCAGTGAAGTCTGATCGGAACCAAGCTCCACATGTATATTCTCATCAGCCAGCTTCTCCCAAAGATCCACCACATTTCCCTGGTATGCAAGAGACACCGCTTCCTTATTATTCTTTGCAACTTCAAGTCGCTCCAGAAGTTTATCAAGATTATCATATACCTCATCTACCCAAGCTTGTTCAAATCTCTTTTGGGTAGCCTGGGGATTCAGCTCTGCCACTACACAAATGGCTCCGGAAATAACGGTAGCCTTTGGTTGAGCACCTGACATTCCACCCAAACCCGAAGTCACAAATAATTTTCCTTCAAGATTATTTTCGTGCTTCTTTAAGATCTCCCTCCCTGCATTTAATATTGTGATTGTAGTACCATGCACTATCCCCTGCGGACCAATATACATAAAAGAACCGGCTGTCATTTGTCCATACTGACTCACTCCCAGCGCATTAAATCTTTCCCAATGGTCCTTTGATGAATAATTGGGCACAAGCATTCCGTTGCTAACAACCACCCTGGGGGCGTCTTTATGAGACGGGAACAATCCGTGGGGATGCCCTGAATTCAGTACCAGGGTTTGTTCAGAAGTCATCTCTGATAAGTACTTCATAGTTAGCAAATATTGAGCCCAATTTTGAAATACCGCTCCGTTTCCACCATAGGTAATTAGTTCATGAGGATGCTGTGCTATAGTATCATCCAGGTTATTACTTAGCATAAGCATAATAGCGGCAGCCTGAATTGACTGATACGGAAAATCATGAATCGATTTCGCAGTAATTGTATAATCAGGGCGAAACCTATACATATATATCCTTCCATACTTCTTTAGCTCTCCGGCAAATTCAGCTGCCAGAACTGAATGATGCTTTTTATCAAAATAGCGGAGTGCATTTGCAATCGCCAACTTTTTCTCATCCTCAGATAAGAGATCTACCCTGACAGGGGCATGACTGATCTTTTCATTTCTGGGTTTCAATTCGGGTAATTCCTCCGGAATTCCTTGTCTGATTGCTGTTTTAAATTCATTCATTTTTAGAACCGTTTAAGTTTCAGCAGGATTATTTAAAATTAATATCTGAAACAAATTAGCAACTGTAAAATTACTTTTTGGTAAACGAAAATCAATGAAATAAACGAATTATTCTATTTTTGCAATCGGATCTAACAATGCAGGGTATGAAACTCTCTTTCAGAATATATTTACTGGCAGGTATTCTTCTTATTTCCTCGCTCTTCTCAGCAAGAAAAACCCTTCAAAAAATGAGGAATTCAGCAGATCAAACTGATAAGGTACTGGTATCCCTTGATGAAATGAATAAGAATCAGGAGAAAATATTTACTCAATTTGAAAGAAAATTTGAAAATTATATTGACTGGGAAAAACTTCAAAAGGACAGCCTAAAGGCCTTAAAATCACCTCTGAAAAACAATTTCAAGACAATACCTTTTGCAACAGTGGGCCAGTATAGTACCTACCAGATAAGAATGGAAGCAAAAAACCGATTTTACTACGAATTATTAACAGGTTTTGAGCCAGACTCAAGCCCAGACTTCCAGAACAAGGAAATGCATAAACAAATTTACAAATATCAGGAACTATCCGATTCCCTGAAAAACGAATATAATCAGAGTGCCAGGCATCATAACTCATATATCAAAGGTTTTCCAAGGAATTTTTATTCCAGCTTTTTCCACTTTCAGTCGAAAGCATACATTTATCCCTGAGTGTTTATTCTGGTATAGCCCGGAAGGATTATCACAGGAATTATTATCTTTGACCTCCTTTCCAAATGCATAAGGATAGAGGTTAAATTTTTTGCATTTAACTATTAACTAAACCCAATAGATATGAAAAAGATCATGAAAATAATTTCCAGATTTTGGATTTTTGCAATTATCCCGCTATTATCAAGCTGCGGATACAACCAGATGATAAGTTATGATGAAGCTGTAAGTGCACAGTGGGCTCAGGTAGAGAATTCTTACCAGAGGCGTGCTGACCTGATTCCAAACCTGGTAAGCACCGTAAAAGGCTATGCCGATTTTGAGAAGGAAACTCTGACAGGGGTTATTGAAGCCCGGGCAAAAGCCACTTCTGTACAATTGAATGCTGATAATCTTGACGCAGCAAGTTTGCAAAATTTCCAGGCTGCACAGGATGGCCTGAGTTCAGCTCTTTCCAGATTGATGGTTGTTGTTGAACGATATCCTGACCTGAAGGCCAACCAAAATTTCCTTGAATTGCAGGCTCAGCTTGAAGGCACTGAAAACAGGATTGCTGTTGAGCGAAGAAAATTCAATGAAATCACACGGCAGTACAATACTTATATCAGGAAATTCCCAAAGAATATTGTGGCCTCCATTTTCAACTTTGACAAAAAAGCTTACTTTGAAGTTGAAGAATCCGCCAAAGAAGTTCCTACAGTAGAATTTTAACAATGAAGCCTTCAAAATTTTTTAAGGAAAATGAAAAAAAGCTGATTTCTGAATCCATTCAGGAAGCTGAAAAAAACACTTCAGGAGAAATCAGGGTGCATATCGAATCAAAATGTGCAGGAAATGTAATGGATCGTGCTGCTTATCTGTTTCAGAAACTAAAAATGCATGAAACAAAATTGAGAAACGGAGTGCTTTTCTACCTTGCCCTGGATGACAAAAAATTCGCAATCCTGGGAGATGCAGGTATCAACCAGGTAACTGCCGATAACTTTTGGGATAACATAAAAGATGCAATGCTAAAGGAGTTTACTAACAATGATTTTACTTCCGGCCTTTCCATGGGAATTACAATGGCAGGAGAGCAACTTATAGCACATTTCCCTTATCAACAAGATGATATAAATGAACTCCCTGATGAGATTTCGTTTGGAGATAAATCATCTGATTAATTATTATTTGCTTAAACTATGAATCGAAAATTATTATTCGTTATTACAGCCCTTGTTATAATGCTGGCAAATTCCTTCTCCCAGGAATTCCCTCAGCCCCAAACTCCGCCAAGATTGGTAAACGATTTTAGCTCATTTTTAGATCCCTCGGAAGTAGCTGCGCTTGAAGAAAAGCTGGTAGCATTTAACGTGGAAACCTCCACTCAAATTGCCATTGTGGTTATTCCTTCCTTAAATGGTTATGAAAAAGCAGATTATTCATTTCGCCTGGCAGAACAATGGGGTATTGGCACCAGGGGTAAAAACAACGGTATTCTTATTCTTATAAAGCCAAAAACACCTGATGAAAAAGGAGAGGTCTTTATTGCTGTAGGTTATGGATTGGAGGGAGTTGTTCCGGATGCCATTACCAAGCGTATTGTTGAGCTTGAGATCATTCCTGGCTTTCAGCAAGGTTTGTATTTCAAAGCATTGGATGTTGCAACAAATACATTGATGTCATTAACCCGGGGAGAATTTACTGCTGATGAATATCTGAAAAAACATAGTAATGATCTGGCAGCTGAATCAGGCACATTTATTTTATTTATCCTCATAATAATCATCAGTGTAATTGCCCGTGCGCGGCGCACACGACAATATGCTGTGGGCAAAAACATTCCTTTCTGGACAGCCATGTTTCTGGCCGGTTCAGCAAGCAGGTCAGGCAGAGGCTCATTTGGAAACTTTTCTTCAGGATCCGGAGGGTTTGGAGGATTTGGAGGAGGTGGTTTCGGAGGGGGCGGAGCTGGAGGCTCGTGGTAAAGAGAGCAAAAAGAAACTGCCTCCCGGCAGTTTCTTATAATGAGAATTAACCCTATTTTTTCGCTTTTACTACTTTTTTGGCTTTTGCTACACTTTTGACTTTTGCTACACTTTTGACTTTTGCTACTTTTTTGACTTTTTCTACCTTTTCTACCTTTTCTACCTTTTCTACCTTTTCTACCTTTTCTTCAATGATTTCATTATCCACAAGTATTCGTCCGCAATATTCACACACAATTACTTTTTTCCTTGACTTTATATCAAGTTGTCTCTGGGGTGGAATTTTATTGAAACATCCCCCGCATGCGTCTCTTTCTACAGCAACCACTGCAAGACCATTTCTTGCATTGCCACGAATCCTTTGGTAAGCTGTTAGTAATCTTTCCTCAATTAAACTCTGAATTTTTTCAGACTTCTTTATATAGGCATCTTCTTCTTTCTTGGTCTCTTTAACAATCGCATTCAACTCACCTTTCTTAACTTCAAGATCCTGTTTCCGCTCATCAAGTATTGTGACCGATTTAGCAACAGTTTCCTTTTTTGTCTCCATTTTTACTGAAAGCTCCCTGATCCTCTTATTACACAATTCAATCTCCAGGGTCTGGTATTCTATCTCTTTAGACAGAGACTCAAATTCCCGGTTATTCCTAACATTTTTCTGTTGCTCCTCATATTTTTTAATAAGGCCTTCGGCTCCGACAATATCATTCTTCTTCTTGGAAGCCTGATCTTCTAAAACAGTTTGATCTGTCTTAAAATTAGTCACTCTGGTTTCAAGACCTGCAATTTCATCTTCCAGATCCTGAACCTCAAGTGGTAATTCCCCCCGAAGAGTTCTTATCTTGTCAGTAGCTGAATCAACAAGCTGCAATTCATATAATGCCTTCAGTTTATCTTCATTTGTGATATCTTTTTTCACTGCAGCTTTTTTTGCTTTTGCCATAGTTCAATAATAATTTATGGGATTTGTATTCACCTCTGAAATTTGAGCTGCAAAGGTAGGAAATTTTTTCTTAATTAAATCACTTAAAATTTCCTTTACCAGGTGTTCACTTTCATAATGCCCGATATCTGCAATCAGGATTTTATCTTCAGCCTCAAAGAATTTATGATATGTAAAATCGCTGGAGATAAAAATATCGGCTCCGGCCCCGATTGCATCCGAAAGAAGAGAACTTCCAGCTCCTCCACATATCGCAACTTTCCGAATGGGTTTCCCCAGCCACTGCGTATGTCTTAAAGTGTGTATGTCAAACACTTTTTTGAGCCGGTCAAGAAAAGCTTTCTCCCCCCAATTCTCATTTAATTCTCCAATCATTCCCATCCCGGCAAGAGGATATTTATTTTCCAGAGGATAAAGATCATATGCCACTTCCTCATAGGGATGTGATTTTAATAAAGCCTGAACAACCTGAAATTCTATATGCCTGGGAAAAATAGTCTCAAGACGTAACTCCTTTTCAATATGAATCTCCCCCTTCCTGCCTGTAAAAGGCTTACTTTTTCCTCCTGCCCTGAAACTTCCCATCCCGCGGGTATTAAAACTACAGTGATCATAGTTTCCGATAGTCCCGGCTCCGGCATCAAAAATAGCTGCCTTTACTCCTTCCACATGGTCTTCAGGAACAAATGCGACTAGTTTTAGCAGATGGTTCTCTTTTTGTTTTAAAACCCTTACATCATGCAGGCCAATCTTTTTTGAGA
>JAYEGO010000506.1:0-2142 GCA_034659155.1 Bacteroidota bacterium
ATGAAACAAATAATAATACTTATAGGATTATGGTTTCCATTATCGCTTTCTATGATGAATTAGGGAAAATCGTGGATTTGATTTTGGAAAAACAACAAAAGGGAATAAACAAAGTTGTATTACTATCTTTGTATTAATCTAATTGTAAAGTCAGAAATGCCATTAAAGGCTTAACTTGATATATGATATAATATGATTTACGCCAGATCTTTTTACCAGCTGTTGGTCATAATAATAATATCAACAAGCTTGCTTTTCTGCAAGTCTGAAAATTCATTTGCTCCGGCAGGCACTAAAACAAATATAGATATTCCTGCCAGGGCGAAAGATGCCATGGATGGCCTGGATTTTGCCGGTCAGATCTCTGGCCTTAGTTTAGAGTACCGGGAAATGGCAATCACTGAACAAATATTATCAGGCAACGTTCCTTCCTTTTCACGCAAGCTGCAACAAATAAAAATTAACCATACCACAGACAGCTCACAGTATCAGTTAGTCCTCTTTACAGCATGTGATTACCTGGCAATAGGGTCGGATGAGGATTATTTATATGTCCCTATGACACCAACAACTGCCCAGTACCTGGCAGATCAACTGGATTGTATACTGCCTACAAAGAAGCTGGTCGATATTATTTATGCAGAAGCAGGCATAAAACTGCAGCCACAACCCATACCTCCATCTGACAAAATGACTACGGTTCCAGTCTTCATGCAGCATACCGATTCAGTTAAACATCAAATATCGCATAATGGATTCAGTAGATCGGCAGACAATATATTTGCAGGTCATAAAAAAGACATTATCATTTCAAATAAAATATACAGTCCTGAAAGGAACTACAACAGGGTGGTGATTTATGGTTGGCATTTAAATGAAAATAATCCTATTCAGCCTGTGTATAATGGCCATCTGGCCAGCTACGCTGATTATTCACATGGAGTAAGGTTGATACATAGTGAAGCACTTTTAAATGGTGACACATACAGGGTTACAGATCTTTTAAAAGACCAAAGCCTATATATACTTCTTAGCAATGAGGGGATAATCAGTACTCCATACTATCCGGGGAGCTTACAATAACTCAAAGAGTTCCAAAAGCCGGGCAAGCTTGCAAATCGAAAATCCTAACCGAAGCGTCAGGATGACCTTAATGGCTACAACAGCCATAATGCATTTTCAAGATATTTCTAAATTTATTACTGCTTCGGAGTCAGTATAAAATCCTTAACAGTATAATTCGCAGCAACAACCTCAACATCACTATACATTATTGTATCATAATTCTCTTTTGTTGCATACAGCGAATAAACGCCTTCCGGAATGCCAAGCATAGCATAAAATCCTGTAGTATCTGAATAGGCAGTTGCTACTACCGTGTCGGCTTCAATCCACACCTCTGCATTAGCCAACAACACTTCAGAAGTATCACTCACAACACCTTGAACTGATCCTGCAGTTGAATTATTTACTGCACGGATAACAGGTTTAAAATTAAAGCCTTTTATTCCTGCAGGGGTATTAATATTCCCCTTTAATACAAATGACTTATCCAGGTTAAAGTCAAGAAGGATCTCAGTAAGCCCACCAGCAACCCTGATGTGGGGATCAAGGAATATCTTTATCCCGGTCTGTGCTCCACTTGGCACTTTCAGATCATAAGTTTCAAAATCCTTTATAGAAATACTTGCTTTGTCAACATAAAGCCTGATAAGGTCATAATTTCCGGCAGGTATTTCAACTTCAGAAAGCTCTGCCTGCACACCATTTCTTAATTCTATGAGGTTTATATCAACAGTATCATCAAATACTGTAATAAATGGGTATCCTTCGCTTTCATCCATCTGGCGAATTTCAATTTTTGTAATTGTAACTATTGCTTCCTCAATAAATTCGACAGGGAATGGAGCATCTGTTATACTAAGTTTTAAAGTTCCATAGCCGTCACTCATGTCATTCTTATTGCAACTGACAGCACTTAACAAAATAGTAACAATCAGCCCAATTACGATCAAGTTATTTCTTTTCATAATTTAGAGATTTTTGTTTGTACGAAGTTAATTCGAATTCCTATTAAATTAGTTACATAATAACAATATTGTTTAAAATATTTGGAATGGCCACAATGAGAAAAATATGCTT
>JAYEGO010000507.1:0-2141 GCA_034659155.1 Bacteroidota bacterium
CAAATGAGTGTTATCCGGTTAGAAACCGTATAGCATAGCTGGAAATCCGTTGTCAAATTTTTCTGGCCAGAGTAGATATCAGGAAACTGTATAATAATAACTTGATGGCTCCCAACAACAGGGAGCCATCGCCAGGATCAGGAGCGTGCCTTAAAGTCAAGGAAGTACAAGGCTGCAAATCCAGGCCATCAAACGGATTCAGACAGACGCTGATAGGCGCGCTCCTGATCCTGGCGTTATGCAAGGAACTGAAATGAAAGATTTATTAGATAAACTGTCATCATATAATATTTTCAACTACTTGTTACCGGGCATTCTCTTTGTTGTGCTTACTCAGAAGCTTACCTCATTCTCGTTTGTTCAGAAAGATATAGTTCTCGGTGTTTTTCTATATTATTTTATAGGACTTGTGATCAGCAGGATTGGATCATTGTTTATTGAACCAATTTTGAAAAAAATCAAATTTATCACATTCGCTTCATATTCAAAATTTGTTTCTGCATCGAAGGCGGATACTAAACTTGATACACTATCTGAAGTCAATAACATGTATAGGACGCTATGCTCACTATTTGTGTTCCTTATTATTCTTAAATGTTATGAACTAATCACAATAAAATACCCTGTAGTCGGTGGCTGGAATTCAGAAATACTGTTATTTGGATTATTGGTATTATTTTTATTCGCATACAAGAAGCAAACAAAATATATAACAAAGCGGATCGCTGCTTTGACGGAAAAGGAGTAAGTTATGTCCGATTATTTTGAGATTGATTTTTTAAATGTTGGAAATGGTCAGAGTGGTGACGCCATACCAATTAGATATAATATCTCTGATGATACTCGCATTCATGTTGTAGATGGTGGGTTTCAAGAAACAGGAGAAAGCTTGGTCGATCATATAAATAAATATTATGACACACCTTCTCATATCGATGCTATTGTCGTGACACATCCCGACGGAGATCATGCTGGTGGTTTGAGAATACTGTTTGAAAAATTTGAAATATACGAGTTATGGATGCTAAGACCCTGGTTGTATGCGGATGAATTAATAGATAGGTTTAGTCGATTTAAGTCAGTAGATAATCTAAAGAAGCGTCTCAAAGAGCTGTACCCTAATATACTTAAATTAGAAGAACTTGCTGAAGAAAACAATGTGTCAATTTTGGAACCGTTTCAAGGTGCACAAATTGGAGGATTTACTGTTTTAGCACCTTCAAAAGATCACTATTTGGATTTGCTTGTCGAGTCCGAAAAAACACCAGAATCAACTAAAGAAGCAGAAGAATCTCTACTTGAAGCTGCTGGCAGGTTTATAAAAAAAGCAGCGGCATTTATTCGCTCTGCATGGGGAGAAGAGATATTCCCAGAAGATGATACGAGTCCTGAAAACAATATGAGTGTTGTTCAGTATGCTAATTTATGTGAAGAAAAAATATTATTAACAGGTGATGCGGGACGATCTACATTATCAGAGGCTATTGAGTATGCACCGGTGGCAGGCTTGACTCTTCCAGGGATAGACAGAATACAGGTTCCTCATCACGGCTCTAGACATAATGTTTCCACAGACGTTCTGGATAGTTTGCTTGGACCTAAACTTGACTCTCAATCAGAAAGTTTTTCGGCTATTATTAGTGCAGCAAAAGAGGATAAAGATCACCCTCGAAAAGCTGTCATTCGGGCATTCATACATCGAGGTGCAAAAGTTATTACAACGGAAGGAAATTCTATACGAACAGGGCATAATGCACCGACACGGGAGGGATGGACTTCTGTAGAACCAGTACCATATCCTGAAGAACAAGAGGAATAGAATTGCATAACAAATCACTGCACTGGATTTTTACTCCGCTGCGCTCCGTAAAAACCAGTGAGTTCAGCCGTTAGCTTTACAAAAAGGAGATTGAAATGAAAAAAGTATCTACATTCTTAGTGGCATGTTTATTTTTTGTAATTATTCCTCTTACGACCATAGCAGGTGATCATATCCGATCTGACGGCATGGGAGGGTATTATACAGATGAGGGGCATTACCGTGATGATGGAATGGGCGGGTTCTATACCCCTGATGGTGGTCATCAACGTTCTGATGGAATGGGCGGTTACTATAACTCAGACAGTAGTCATGACCGTTC
>JAYEGO010000508.1:0-8929 GCA_034659155.1 Bacteroidota bacterium
CCAACACTGATCAGAAACTGACTGTGCTTGGTACTGGGCTCCAGGTCATCTGCAAAATCTGGTAAGTCAATAGTATTACTCACCTCTGTTATTGGTCCTTCATAACGTGCATCCACTGTTAATTTACCAAAAAGATCAAATCCAAGGCCTCCCTGCCATCCCCAGGTCATTCCCTTAAGATCAGCTTCCATACCATCAAGGCTGTAATCTTCACCAATCTGCAACATTCCCACCGGTCCAACGTTCAATCTGATTGGGCCAAGTTTTGCACCCACCAAAAGAGGGATATCGATTCTTTTCAGGTCTATGGTTTCAAGGCTTGGGGTATCAACGCCATTATCATAAGTAAAGCTACCTCCGGTGGAGCTAAAATATGCTTCTGGCTGTATATAGAGTATAGCAATTTTCAACCTGTAGAAGATACCTGCATGAAATCCCCATGTGGCATCTTTAGCTTCAGTTATTGCCTCATCGGCACTTGTAATTTTAAAGGAGGCGGTATTTACACCGGCTTTAATTCCAAATTGAGCCTGTGCAGCTACAACCAGCATTAATAGTGTAAAAACAAAAAATACTTTTTTCATAATTTTCAATTTTGGTTTAATAATTAATTTGCAAAGATAAAAAATATATTCTCTTTACTTTAAACGTACTAATATTAGTAATGTTACCCTTTTTAATATTATTTTGTAATTCTATTGTAAATAAAATATCTTTCTGTAAAAAGATTTTGTTTATAGAAGACTACTAAAAACCTCAGGAGGTTGCGTGAGTGATTTAAGATTATAAATAATTAAACCCCTACTTATTAGAACAAAATGGATGTAAATGTAACAATCATTGGTGCGGGAATTGTGGGATTAGCTATTGCACGAGAGATATCCAATAGCTCTAAAGATATTTTTCTTATTGAGAAAAATCTAAAATTCGGACAGGAGTCCAGCAGTAGAAATAGTGAAGTTATACACTCTGGCATTCACTATCCTTATGGGTCATTAAAAACCCGTTTATGTATTCAGGGAAAAGAAATGCTCTACGATTATTGCGAGTTAAAAGATATCTCCTATCGAAAATGTGGAAAGTTAATAGTTTCTTCCTCTGTGGCCGACAAGGATACACTTGTTCATATTCTTAAAAGGGCTCAAAAAAACGGGGTGACAGACGGAAGGATAATCAATAAAGATGAAATTCATGATCTTGAGCCGGATATTACTGCCGATACTGCGGTATATTTCCCTTCAAGTGGAATACTTGACAGTCATACCCTGATGAAGCAATTTGAAACTGATGCAATTAACAATGAGACCCAGGTTGTATACGGATCTGAAGTAGTTTCTCTCAAGAAGCTAAACGAGGGATATGAAGTTACATTGAAGGAGCAGGATGGGTCTGTTTATAGTTTCACATCTGAAAAGGTCATCAATTCAGCAGGACTTTATGCTGATAAGATCTCATCCATGCTGGGACTCACCAAACCTGAAAACCAGGTCTTTTATTGGAAAGGTGAATATTTTAGTGTCAGCAATGGTAAACACAAATTTATTTCAGGCCTGATTTATCCCGTCCCCGAGTCAAATATGGTAGGCCTTGGTATACATACCACTGTAGATCTTGGTGGAAGGGCCCGTCTTGGTCCAAATGCTTTGTTTATGAATGACAAAAAGATTGATTATTCCATTGATCCTGAACATGCAAAAGATTTTTATGACAGTTTGAAAAAATACTTACCATTTCTGGAACCTGAAGACCTTGTTCCTGACCAGGTTGGAATACGGCCTACATTACAAAAACCTGGCGATCCAACCAGAGACTTTATTATTGAGGAAGAGTCAAATTCAGGCCATCCCGGGTTTATCAACCTTATCGGTATTGAATCGCCAGGTTTGACGGCGTGTATGAGTATTGCTGAATATGTAGATCAGATGATCCACAAAAAATGAATTTGTCTCACAAGAGGAAAACAGCTAAACATATTCCTGATGAACCTTTTTTGTTATTGATCACACCATCCATATCCGATCTGATCAATAAATTGGGAGATAAATTTTAAATGTTGTCCCTTGGCCTGGTGCAGTATTTACTTTTATGATTCCATTATGCCCCGTAATAATTCCATGTACTACTGCTAATCCGAGACCGGTTCCCTCGCCAACAGGTCTGGTAGTAAAGAAGGGCTCAAATATCCTGTCCTTGATCCTTTGTTCCATGCCCGGTCCATTATCCTCTATAAGCAACTCAACATAATCAGTTTTTGGGATTCCTGGATAATTTTGCCACAATTTTTCAGGATCACTTAATAGCTGAAGTAGGATTTTAATCTCTCCTCCTTTTTCTGATAAGGCTTGAGCTGAATTATTTAACAGGTTCGTAAAAACCTGCTGCATCTGGCTGGGATCAAGGCTGATTGGCCTACATTCTCCACAAACTACTTTTGTGATTTTAATATTGGAAGGAATTGATGGCCTAAACAGGGCCAGGGAACTTTCCAGTAATTGTGACAGATCAACCATCTCGGCTTCTGGCTCCATGTTCTTACTAAAGGTTAAAATCTTATTAATAAGCTCTTTAGCCCTATTCATTGTATTTGTCATATGATTAAGATATTCTTTGGCCTTTGAATCTTCAGGAATATCTTCCGTGATCATTTCATTGTAGCCCAATAATGTTCCGATAATATTGTTAAAATCATGCGCTATACCTCCTGCCAGGGTACCCACAGTTTCAAGCTTCTGTGATTGACGTAGTTGAGCTTCCAGAATATTTTCACGAGTGATGTCACGCTTTACGGCAACAAAATTAGTGATCTTACCATGCTCATCCTTAACAGGGGTAATATTCACTCTTTCTTCATACAAATTACCATTTTTATTTTTATTTATGATCTTTCCACTCCATGTTTTCCCCGACATAATAGTTTTCCATAGTACTTTGTAAAATTCATTGGATTGTTTTCCACTTTTTAAAATAGAAGGATTCTTTCCAACAGCATCTTTCCTCAAATATCCCGAACTTTTTTCAAAAGCCTGATTTGCATACTCAATTTCACCCTGGATATTAGTTATCACCACAGTTTCATTCAACTGCTCCATTGCTGTAAAGAGCCTCGCTTCCTCTTCCTCCACCAATTTTCTTTTTAAGATCACGGCAAAATGCTCAATAATATTTGAAAGCCTCTGAACTTCAGAGTCAGAAATAATATTCGGGCAAACACAAATAGCATGACCAAGTACATCATCACCAATATGCAGGGGGAAATTAATCATGGACCGGGCATTTATTATTGAATAAACCTTTTTCGTATCCAATTTGGCACCTTCTATACTTAACACCTCCCCTATCATATCCAATATTCCATCTTCAGAATTGACTACCCAGGGCATTCTCTTACTGAATGCTGTATGAAATTTACTGTTGAGTTTTAACTTAAATGGCTTATCATCTTTCACTTCTAATAAAAACTCTTTTAGTTCACTTGTTGCATTATCCGGAACATGCAGATACCGGAAATTAAACTCCTGCTTCTGATTATCCCACAACATAAGCCTAAAAGAACATTCTTGAAACTGCTTCCAGATTTGATCTGAAAAAAGATCAAGAATACTTTCCAAGCCATAATCTGAATTTACGTGTAAATTAAGATTATTGATAAGGCTAAGATCTTTAGTGCGTTCAAAATTTTGTTTTTCAATATTTTTTTCGTGGCTTATATCCACAATCATTATAATAATATGGGTTATTTTTGCATTTGAATCTTTAATTGCGGCACATCCTGTATGTCCCCACAATACAGAACCATCTTTAACTATATATCTCTTTTCAATATCAAAAGAATCTACCTCACGATTCATTATTTTTTGAATAAATTGTTGTGATCTTTCAACATCTTCAGGATGAGTTAATTTTCGCACCAATTCCTTTGTCAATTCACTTTTCTTATAACCAAACATATTTTCAAAAGCCTTGTTCGCCTGGATAATATTTCCATCCACATCTTCCAGCAACATCCCAAAATGGCCCTGCATGAATAAGGTTCTGAATTTCACTTCACTTTCCCGCAGTGCATTCTCCACCTTCTTTAATTCCGTGACATCATGAATAGATCCAATCAACTTTGTTTGGCCCGACCTGTTGTCTTTTTTTATTTTGGCCCTGGCAATTACGTTTCGGGATTCGCCATCATGTTTTAAAATCCTAAACTCACTTTCAAAGTTTTTCTTTTCATTGATTGCCAACTCAAGTTTTTCTTCAAACATTCTCTTGTCATCGAGATGAATTTTTGATTTAAATTCAGTATACGATGGCTCTATTGAATGGACCTTAAACCCTATTATTTTATAGGTTTCTTTAGACCACGAAAATTTTCTTGATTCAATATCCATTTCCCAGCTTCCCAATTGTGCAATTTCCTGGGTTTCAGTAAGGAGTTCTTCATTCCTGATGAGCTCTAATTGTGACTTAAATTTTTCAGAAATGTCTCTAAAAGAAGCCTGAATGACCTCCTTCCCTCCTATCTGAATACTTTTAGCCTGTACTTCAACCGGAACTTTTTCCAAATTTCCACGCAACATATATATTACATCTGATATGCTTGATGATTTATCCTCTCCCTTACCAAAGAAGAAATTTATTAATCTTTCTTTTTGATTTTCAGGATGGTTCTGGGTAATATGTATGCCTAAAATTTCGTCTTTTGGTTTATTCAGCAGGCTTGTAGCATAATTATTGACATCGATAACCATTCCAGATTCAGGATCTATAAGGAAAAGTGCATCTGCAGCATCCTCAAAAACGGCCCTGAATCTCTCCTCACTTTCCAACAACAAATTTTCTGATTCTTTTCTTATGGTAATATCCCTTACAATAGCCTGAAGGTAGCTACCCTCATCGTATTCCATTGGAGTCAGGCTAACCTCTGTAAAGAAATTTACCCCATCCTTTTTTTTATGTACCCACTCAAACCGAACCTCATCACCCTTAAATGCACGCTTGATCATCTCCATGGCTTTCCCGTCTGAAGCGCGCCCATCCGGCTGAAATTCAGGAGAATAATCTAATGGGGTTTTGCCTATAATTTCCTCTTTTGTACAGCGGAATATTTCGAGAGTCTTATTGTTGCAATCAATGAAAATATTATTTTCAAGGATAAAGATGGAATCGTTTGCCGCCTCAAAAATATTACGGAATTTTTTTTCACTCTGATGAATCTTCTCCTCATCAATCTTTTTCTTGAGGATGGAAGTAACCTGGTCGGCAAGTGCCATAATCCTGCGTAACTCTGTCTCTGTAAAATAGGTTTTTTTACCAATATCAAATATTCCGAAAGTTTCATCGCCTGAAATCAGCGGGATGGTAAAAACTGATTTAAGTCCCACAAACCTCATAGCCTTTTGAATGATTTTAGACTGTATCTTTGAGGAGCTATAGTTCTCGAATATCTTTTTTATTAATTCAGGAGTATCAGACAAAGCCGGTTTTCCCGCAGTAAGGACTGTTGAATAATGATCACCATTCTGTAAGGGTATTTTCAACCTACTTGGTTTTCCTCCCAGAATTTTTAACAAATTCTCTTGAATTTGTTTTGTTTGCCGTGTATTCACAGGAAGTAAATTTCTCCCATCTTCAGATAAAAGATAAATAACAGCGCCAAATCCATGAAACATTTGTTGAGTTTCCCTTGCAAGTATGCCCATTATCCTCTGTTCACTGTAGCCTGAATTCAGGGCATTATTCAACTTATTAATAAGGGCAAGATCCTCTGCCTGGTTCCTGATCTTTTCTTCATTGTTTCGTCGTTCAGTTATCTCACGCGACAGACAGGACATACCAATGATTTCATCATTCTCGGTAAAAACAGGATTCAGGCTAACTTCATAAATATTCAAACCTTTATCTGAAAGGTAAGATTGCTCGAAAGACAGATGCTTCCCTGCTATACAATCAAGATACCTTTGCTTCCATACCTTTCTCTCATGAACTGGTAAGAAATCCAGCATATTGTTGCCTGCTTTTATGCTAATACTATAATTCCTGTTTATGAACTTTCTGTAGGGCTGATTTGCAAAAATTAAATTGAATTCCTTGTCCATTGACCAAAAATAATCTCTGGTGTTCTCAATAATGGAGCTCATCTCACTGTCCCCTTTTGCAATCTGATCCTCCATCTCCTTTTCCTTTGTAATATCAACTGTTTCTACAATGGCATGACTTACTTCACTCTCTTTGTTACTGAAAGGAAAATAGGTAACTTTAAAATAACGCATTCCAAGGGTAGGAGTTTCAAACCAGGCTTTGTATTGCACTTCCTTATTTGAAAAACACTCATCCAGGCTTGGTTTTATAACTTCTTTGAATTTCTTCCATCCCCATATTTCAGATAAATCCTTACCCAGTATATCGGTTTTAGTTAAATTATGAGCACTTCTGAAGGAGTTGTTTACAGCTTTATAACGATATTTTCTATCAATTAAAGTAAGTAAGGAACTGGAGGTATTCATTATAAAATCATATTTCCCCAGCATGCTTTCAGCCTCAACAGATGGAATACGAAGTTCTTTGCTGGAAAGGCAGTTTTGAATGGCTGGAATGAGACGTGACAATTTATTTTTAATGACAACATCGTAAGCTCCATGCTTCATCACAGAAACTAATTCATCTTCATCTATCTTTTCAAATAAAACTATCCTTGGAAGAGCTGGCCTCTCATCAGAAACAATACCCAGGGCTTCAATAATGCTAATTGAAACAATGGAGTCATCCAGAAAAACAATGTCCCAATTTTTCTCGTTCAATGCCTTACGGAAGCGGATTTTCCTGTCAACCAATTTATAATCAAAGTTCAAATCCTTTGAAACCAGGTATTCTATTACAGAATCAATTTTTTTTGTCTTGATTGCCAGAAAGAGAAAATTCATTCTTTTCATAAGTACTAAATTCTATTAGTTTGTTGCCCCTGACATTATTCCTATAGCTTTATAGTATGAAAATAGTTAAAATTCAACAAACTTTAAAAGAAGATATGAAAATTGGAATGATGGAATGATGGAATAATGGAATGATGGAACAATGGAATGATGGAATAATGGAATGATGGAATGGAAGATATGATAGATGAGTTAACAGGAATCAATCTTAAACTCGGAACTCGAAACAGTCTTAAACCTTAAACAACTGTATGACCAAATATGACACAACTGAAGGGAGTAATTGATAATAGTATGACAATTTTTATTTATGCTGCTGATTCAAACGGTCAACATCCCGTTTTAAGTTCACCACCATTGAGAGCAAGTGACTCTCAGGCAATGCGGGATCAGGTAATTCAGCACTTATATAATGAACAAACTTCCAGATTTCCTTTATATCCTGAATACCTACATCGTAAGGTTCATAGACGGGATTCAGGGAATACAGGGTCAACTTCTGCTCCTCCTGCACCCTGTTTTCTATAATTTTAAAGACAATTCCATCATCCAGGGTTAATACAATATAGGCATGGCCTGAAATCAATCTGTTCCAGTCCTGCAGGTACTCTCCTGTAACCCAGGCTGCATCAGGAATAGGTAACATAGAATCACCATTAAGTTGAAATGTCCTGTATTTTTTTTCCCTTGATAGAAATGGTAATTGAAATACCGGTAGCTCTTTAATGAATTCAGGGTCGGCAAATCCATTTTTATAACCGGCCTTTGCTTTCAGTGGAACCAGCTCAATATTCTCATTATTTTCCTGGTTTATTGTTGTTGCCAATACTCTAAGCTGACTGCCACGAATATACACATCACTTCCATTTTCAAGTTGAAAAAGCTGGCTTTCTGATAAAGCTGGCAGGTTTATGGTAATAAGTGTGTCGATTGCAATTTTATAGTAATCTGAGAATGCAGCCAATGTCTCCATTCCCGGTTCAGCCACAGCATTCTCATAACCACTTACAGTAGATCTTTTCATCCCCAGGCTAAAGGCTATCTCATCCTGGGTGCGACCTTTTCTCTTACGCAGGTATTTCAAATTTGATGACAAATAAAAATCTCCCTTTTTCTTCATAATCCTGTGTTTATTAAAGTTATGATCCTTTCATTTAAATACTCTCTAAATCAAATATTTATGTTAAGGGCTAAAGCCCGTTTTTGATCTGACACTTCCCACCCCTGTCATAAATGCCGGGGTTAGTATAGTCACGTGTTACATAGGTTTTAGCCCATTCTTATTTTTTTATACACTAATGAAAAAAATTTGCATGCAAATCATATTTTGTTTATATTATAATCATATTTTTGATTATTTTCTAATCAAAAATATATTAAACCACTGAGATATGCAAATTATGTAGTGTGTTTTTAAGGGTTTGTGTTTATAAAAAATTGGCACTACCATAAATTTAATGAGATAATGCTGGAATGCGATAATGCTGGAATGCGATAATGCTGGAATGCGATAATGCTGGAATGCGATAATGAAATTAATAATAATGATATGACAGAAAAAGAAATATTTATTGAGAAGATGAAAAAAAGAACTAAAAAATTTGCTGTGGATATGATTCGCTTTTGCGATTCACTAAAACCTAGTAAGGCATCATCTGTTATTACATACCAACTTGTTAAATCAGCAACATCAACAGGGGCAAATTATCGAGCGGCATGCAAAGCAAGGTCTAAAAATGAATTTTTTAGTAAAATATGTATTGTAGTAGAAGAGACTGATGAATCAGAATATTGGCTGGAAGTAATAAAAGATGCAGACTTGTCAAATGAAGATAGGGAGTTAGAAAGACTTCTGATGGAAGCAATTGAAATAATAAAAATAATGTCAAAAGCAAAAAATTCAACTTATAGTAAAAAGTGAAACTCATTGTAGCATTAAATCATTGTAGCATTAAATCATTGTAGCATTAAATCATTGTAGCATTAAATCATTGTAGCATTAAATCATT
>JAYEGO010000509.1:0-8913 GCA_034659155.1 Bacteroidota bacterium
GAATTTGCGGTTATTCCCGGGGCTGGACACTGGTTGCACGTAGAACAACCGGGATTGTTAATTGAGAGCATCTTGGGGTTTATGCTGGAATAATGATGAAGGCCAGAATCAGGTTTTTACGCAAATTTTGCCTTCAGGAACTCTATTTACCGGATGCTTGTTTGAGATTTTGCTTTATAATATCAGCAAGAACATTAATTGCAACTTCATTTTCACCTCCCTGAGGCACGATAAGATCGGCATATTTTTTTGAGGGTTCAATAAATTGCAAATGCATCGGTTTTACTGTTTTCTCATATCTTGAAAGCACTTTCCCTATAGATCTGCCTCTGTCAATAATATCCCGGTTGATCACCCTGCTTAAGCGGTCGTCAGCATCCGCATCAACAAATACCTTTATGTCAAACATTTTACGTAATAAGGTATTTGTAAGAATAAGAATTCCTTCTACCAATACAACATGCTTTGGAGCAATCGGGATTGTTTCTTCTGACCTTGTGCATGTCAGATATGAATATATTGGCTGCTCTATAGATTCTCCACATCGGAGTTTTTTAAGGTGACTCACCAGCAATTTGAATTCAAGGGAACGTGGATGATCAAAATTGATCTCCTGACGGTCTTCCATTGGCAAATGCCCACTATCCTTATAATAGGCATCCTGTGTTATAACGGCAACTTCTCCCTTGGGGAGTTTTCCAATAATTTTTTTCACAACCGTTGTTTTTCCCGACCCGGTACCCCCGGCAATTCCAACAATAAGCATATTTTTTTTAATTTCGCATGAACAATACCTTAGCCCGAATGTTCCCAAGATACAAATAATAAGGTTTTATTTTTGATAAACAAACTAAAATAATTTGTGATTATGAATGAATTATATCCGCTCAGGTTTCATCCAATTTTTAAAGAAGCTATCTGGGGCGGGAACCAACTGAAAAGCTTTTTGAATAAAGATACAGCTAATCTTAAAAAAGCAGCTGAAAGCTGGGAAATATCAGGAGTTATGGGGGATGTCTCAGTAGTTCTCAATGGGCCCCTCCAGGGAAATAATCTGCAGGAACTGATAGAAGTTTATATGGGAGACCTGGTTGGAGATGGTGTTTATGATAAGTTTGGTATTGAATTTCCCTTGCTGATTAAATTCATAGATGCAAACGACATATTGTCTATACAGGTGCATCCTAATGATGAATTATCCGAAAAGAGACACAAGGCGTTTGGGAAAACTGAAATGTGGTATATTCTTGAAGCAAAAAAGGATTCATTCCTGATTACAGGCTTCAACAAAGAAATAAATAAGGGAATCTATTTAGATCACTTTAATCAGAAGAAACTTCCCGAAATATTGAATAACGAGAAAGTTTCAAAAGGAGATGTTTTTTATATTCCGGCAGGAAGGGTACATGCAATAGGGCCTGGAATTCTTCTGGCAGAAATTCAACAAACATCTGATGTGACTTATCGAATTTATGATTGGGACAGGGTGGATAAGAAAGGGAAGGGAAGAGAACTCCATACCGAACTTGCCATGGAAGCCATTGACTTCAGGCATGTTGATAATTACAAAACTTCTTACAAGGCAAGTATTAATGAAACTTCGCTATTGGTAAACAGTCCTTACTTTACTACCAATATCCTTAACTTTGATAAGATCATTGATAAAGACTATGTCAAAACTGACTCTTTCGTTATTTATATGTGTATGGAAGGAGCATTTACTCTTCATTACAACTCTGGAATTATTGATATTAGCAAGGGAGAAACAGTACTGCTTCCAGCTTCATTAGATGAATTTCGGCTGGAACCATCAGAAAAAACGACATTACTTGAAATAACTAAGCCTTAACAAACTTGAAATTAGCACAATTTATTTTTTTAATTTTCATTATTTATTCTATTCCACTTAGTGCCCAGAAAGAGAAAAGCAATCCGGCCCTTACAAATGGGGAAGAACTTTACTACAAAGCATACTATAAATTGGGTTTTATCTGGATCTATTCCGGAAATGTTCATTTCTCGACAAACAATATCAAATATCAAGATAAAGATGTATATCAATTTATTTCCACCGGGCGTTCACTGGCCAAATACGATTGGCTATATAAGGTAAATGACAGATTTGAATCATTAGCTGAAAAAAGTAGTTACCAACCTTTCTTGTTTGAAAGGAACACACATGAGAGGAATAACTTTACGCATAACCGCTACCTGTTTGATTATTCTGCCAAAAAAATTTACACTGAAACGGAAAATGAGAATCAGTCAAAAACCATTGATACTATTGATTTTGTAGAAGGAACAATGGATGTCTTATCTGCTATTTATTATTGCAGGAACCTGGATTATGCCGATATGGAACCAGATGAAAAAATTCCATTGAAAATGGTAATTAATAATCAGATATATGAATTATTTATTCATTATCTTGGCATTGAGAATATTAAAAACCGGGAGAAACAAGAGTACAGCTGCTATAAATTCTCAATACGCCTGGTGGAGGGAACAATGTTCAAAGGGGGAGAGGAATTAGTTGTTTGGCTTAGTAAAGATGATTTAAGAAGACCTCTTGTAGTTAGTTCAAAAGTTATGATCGGTTCTGTTAATGCATATTTATGGCAGGAAGAGTGAGCTTATTACTGAATCAATTGGTGGTTTTAAACCTTAATTTTGATTGATGTGTATTCCAAATGGGCTTAAGTAAAATACACCCGATGAAATCTTAAAATATGAAATCCACATATAATAAATTCTTGCAAGGCCTGTGCCTGTTTATTCTCATTTCCATTTTCCTTTCTGCTTGCCTGAATAATGCAGATAAAGGAATACAAGATTCAAATAATAAAGTAAAAAATGATAGCAGTGGATATAACGGGGTTTTCAAAAGCTACAGGGACGGTTATTTATATTCTGAAGTTACACTGAGAAATGGTGAGAAAAATGGATTATCGTTGCGATATTATCCAGATGGAGGAATCAATACCCAGCTATTTTATAAAGATGGGATAAAGATAGATACCTCAAAATGGTTTTATACTAATGGCAAGATTTACAGGGAAACACCCTACAAACAGGGAAAAATTCATGGAATACAGAAGAAATATCACAAAGATGGGAGTATCCTGGCAGAGATTCCATATGCCAATGGAAAAAGAAAACCAGGACTGAGAGAGGTTTCTCAATATGGAAATGAAATAACAAAATATCCTTCCGTAGTGGTTCAAAACCAGGATCTGAGATCTTCAACAAATACTTACATTATTCATATAAGATTGTCAAATGATGCTAAAAGAGTAAAGTTCTACAGGGGTTCTTATGTCAATGAAGTCTTTGATGTTAGCAGACTTGAATACTTGCTGACTGAAAATGGACAAAGCCATATTCGCTTTATTGAAAAGCCAGGGTATGCCGGTGAAACTAAAATAAATCTGATTGCAGAATATATAACCCGCCTGGGAAATAAAAAGTATATTACAGGGAAAGCCATTCTTCCATCAGCAAATCTTAAGTACTGAATATGCAAATCAAGGAAACAAGGTTTATTACCAGCAGTCCGGGTCTTCATAAATGTCCACCACCAGGCTTGCCTGAATATGCATTTATCGGAAGATCAAATGTAGGAAAATCTTCTTTGCTGAATATGATTACCGACCGGAAGAAACTGGCAAAGATCTCCTCCACTCCTGGGAAAACTCAATTGATTAACCATTTTATAATAAATGAGGAGTGGTACCTGGTAGATCTTCCCGGCTACGGATATGCAAGGATCTCTGTACATAAAAAACAATCCTGGGGAAAGATGATCAGGGATTATATAATGAAGCGGAAAAACCTTATGAGTCTTTTTCTTCTGATTGATTCACGGATTCCTCCACAGCAGATTGATCTTAACTTCATTGATTTGCTGGGGATAAACCAGGTTCCTTTTGTGATTGTATTTACAAAGTCTGATAAACTTTCAAAACCTAAATTAGAATCTAATCTGAACATCTACAAAAAACAGCTTCTTAATTCCTGGGAAGATTTACCTGAAATTATTGTTAGTTCTTCGACAAACAAAACAGGCAGAGAAGAGATATTAAGCTATATTGGAAAAAGTAATAAATTGTGGAAAAAATAATTTCCGGAAAAAATAAGTATTTCTCATATCCTGTTAACTTTGTCTTTTACTTAACCCTCAGCTAACAAAAATTCACCATGGCAAAAGCCCCTTTAAAATTTTTTTCAGGACGAGCCTCAACCTATTTAGCAAAAAAAATTGTTTCCAGTTACGGCACAACACTGGGCAAAAGTGCTGTTCTTATGTTTAGTGATGGTGAATTTCAGCCCTCTTATGAGGAGTCTGTCCGGGGATGTAGTGTTTTTATTATTCAATCAACTTTCCCTCCGACTGAAAATTTATTTGAGCTCTTATTAATGATTGATGCTGCCAGAAGGGCATCAGCCTACAAAGTAATTGCAGTTCTTCCCTATTTTGGATTTGCACGACAGGACAGGAAAGATAAGCCCAGGGTTTCCATTGGCGCAAAGTTGGTAGCTGATTTGTTGACTGCAGCTGGTGCAGACAGGGTAATGACAATGGATTTGCATGCCGATCAGATACAGGGTTTTTTCAATGTCCCTGTAGATCATGTTTTTGCTTCCTCGCTATTTGTTCCTTACATAAAAAGTATGCAGCTTGATGATATGGTTATTGCCGCACCTGATATGGGCGGAACAAAAAGGGCTAATGCCTACTCACGTTTCCTGGATACAGATATGGTAATTTGTTACAAACAAAGAAAAAAAGCCAATCATATTGAAGATTTAAGGGTCATTGGAGAAGTGGAAGGAAAGAATGTTGTTATTGTAGATGATATGGTTGATACTGCCGGAACTCTTACACTGGTAGCAGATATGATGATGGGCCAGGGAGCAAAGAGTGTTCGGGCCTGCGCTACGCATCCCATATTATCAGGGCCGGCTTATGATAGAATTGAAAATTCATCGCTTGCTGAGCTTGTTGTTTCTGATTCTATCCCTCTTGGTAGAGAAAGCCATAAAATCAAAGTTCTTACTATTGCTGATCTTTTTGCCGACATCATACAAAAAGTCTATAATTATCGATCAATCAGCAACCATTTTATCCAATAAGTTATTATATTTGCACCCGCAAAAAAATGATTTCAAACGTGCAATGGGAGTCGGCGTATAATTACAAGTTATTCGCCTGACTTCAGTACCACAAAAAACAAACAAAATGGAAACAGTTGAAATTAAAGGAATCCAAAGAAAAGAGATTGGAAAAAAATCTTCTAAAAAGTTAAGAAAAGAAGAAAATATCCCATGTGTTATGTATGGAGGAAAAGAGGTTATTCATTTTCATGCTCCTGAGAAAGGCTTAAAAAAACTTATTTTCACTCCTCAGGTTTTTCTCATCAAATTGAGTATTGATGGAAAGGAGCATAATGCCATCCTCCAGGATGTGCAATTTCATCCGGTGACAGATAGGATTATTCATGTTGATTTTAAAGAAATATCATTTGATTCGGAGGTAATCATTAATCTTCCTGTGAAGCTTGAAGGAGCTGCCATAGGTGTAAAAGATGGTGGAAGACTCAGATTGAGACGAAGAAAACTAAAGGTAAAAGGCTTACCTGAGATTTTCCCTGATTTTCTGAATATTGATATTAGCGATATGGAAATTGGAGATGCCCTTAAAGTTGGAGAACTAAACTTTGATGGCCTTACTCTTCTTGACCCCCACAGATCTATGGTAGTTGCTGTGGCATCTTCAAGGATTGCAAAAGGTATGGAAGAAGTCATATTTGAAGAGGAGGAAGTGGCAGAAGCAGTTGAAGAAGGAGAAGAAGGTGAAGATAGCGTTGAAGATACAGACAAAGAAGCTGATTCCGAAGATAAAACTGGGGAGGCTTCTAAGCCTGGAGGGGATAAAAAACCAGAATAATTAAATCTGCATGATTTGAAATATCTGATTGTTGGACTGGGAAACATTGGCAACCAGTACACAAATACACGCCATAATATTGGCTTTATGATATTGGACGCCCTGGCAGAGGCGTCCAATGTTGTTTTTGAAGATAAGCGATATGGATTTGTTGCAGAAACATCTTATAAAGGAAGAACTTTTCAGCTTCTAAAACCTTCCACTTTCGTGAATCTCAGTGGGAATGCTGTAAGATACTGGCTGAATAAAGCAAAAGTCCCAATGGAAAATCTCCTGGTCGTTGTAGATGATATTGCCCTTGATTTTGGTACCATCAGGCTCAGGAAAAAGGGAGGCCCAGGGAGTCACAATGGGCTAAATCATATCTCCCAGGTTCTGGGCAATCAGAATTTTGCCAGGCTTAGATTTGGAATTGGAAATGAATTTCCGAAGGGAGCCCAGGTGCATTATGTACTGGGAGAATGGACAGAAGATGAAGTGAAGGAATTGCCCAACAAGATTCAAAAGTCTATTGAAGCTATTCAGGCTTTTGGCTTCCTTGGAATAGAGCTGGCCATGACTCAATACAACAGTAAATAAATTGTCAATTTTTCAGAATCCAAAATTTCTATGGAAAGTCAAGTCAGAGTTGATAAATATTTATGGTCTGTGCGAATTTATAAAACACGCAGTATTGCTGCCGAAGCCTGTAAAAAAGGGAAAGTTAGCCTGAATGGAGTTTCTGCTAAATCGAGCAAGATTGTGAATACTGGTGATCTTCTTACTATTTATAAGGCCCCGGTTCAATTCCAATACAAAGTATTAATGTTAAGTGGGAAGCGTCTTATGGCCAGGCTGGTGCCAAACTATCTGGAAGATATTACTCCCATGGAGGAAAAAGAAAAACTTCGGAAACCCAAATATCCTGACTTTGGTATTCGTGAGAAAGGTTTGGGTCGTCCCACAAAAAAAGAAAGAAGAATAATGGATCAATATCAAAGAGAAAAATGATTGTTGCCAGAGAAAAAAAACAGGAAAATATTATTGAATACATTTTGTATATGTTTCAGATTGAAGATTTAATCCGTGCTTATAATCTTGATCCTGATCAAATTGAGAAAAATGTAGTAGTTGAATATCAACAGGAAGCTGATGTATTGTTAGAAATAAAAGAATGGTACAGGAATCATATTATTATGATGATACAGGAGAAGAAACAGAAAAACGGGCATCTTGTTTATATCGAAAACTTAATTTCAGACCTGCAGGATTTTCATGTTTTTCTTTTGAAAAAAGCAGGTAATGAAGAGTACCTGAAACTATACCAACAGGCTCTGCCGGCAATTCAGGATCTGAAGTTAAAACTGGAAGATCAGAGGATACCGGATATTAAAGCCTGTCTTAACGGCCTGTATGGATACCTTTTACTTAAACTGCAAAAAAAGGAAATTTCAAAACCTACAAAGGATGCAATTGATAAAATCAGCCAAATGCTTGCCTACCTGTCTGAAAAGCAAAAGAAGGTAGATTCCGGGGAGTTGGAGCTGTAGGAAGTAGGCTGTAGGTTTTTAGGCTATAGGCTATAGGCGCAGGCTTGCCACGTTTACCCCATGAAATTCTTTATATTTCATCAGGGTGAAATGCGACGGAGGAGCATATTTCACAGTGGGCGCAGGGCTCAAGGCAAAGGGCAAAGGGCACAGGGCACAGGGCAAGAAAGAGAAGGTGTAGGCTAAGGCTTAAGTATGAGTCAGGTTTTGGCGCAAATTTTGCCTTTTTCTGAGCCTTTAGACATGCCCGGGTAGAAGGATTATTGAAGGTTGCAAAATTTGTAACAAAACCGGAAGGAGACGCATAGAACCGCAATGAAGGAAAAAGGCGTAGACTAAATTAAAAGGAAAAGGATACTCCAAGACCAAGAAATTGTTTAAACTGAACTTTGGGCCCTTGTAAGACATTTCCTTCCTCGTCCACCTCAATTTTTATGTCATCGTCATAAACAAGGTGCGACTCAAAGTTTACTGAGAATACCTTTGATATTTTCAGCTTAGCTTCCAGTTGCCAGTCCACATCAATATTCTGAGGATTATTCTTATAATTTGAAAAAAGATCCAATTCTGTTTCCAAACGCAACATCTTTGTAATGTCGCCTTTACAGGAAAGCACAATGAAACCTCCAAATTCATACCTGAGATTTTCTCCCATGGTTAAAAAGGTCTGAGCAAGAGCATCAAATGATCCATGTACTACTCCAAAGGCCCCGTTATTGGCTAAATTCTGATCAGCCACGATAGTTATTTTGGAAGAAAGAGGAGCCACAAATATTTTTATTTTTCGATTAGGCATATAATCAAAACCCACTTTAAGCATCAGGTATCCCGGAGCCATGAAATTTGATATTTTAATAGAATCATTGGGATAGTTGTATCCCGGGAGCATTTGTGTTTTATAACTGAGCATCACACTCAAATATTTTTTCTTTTTGAGGTAGCGTGAATATTTAAAGTAATAATCCAGCCTGTCTTCAGTTTTGCGAAACTCCCCATTTGCTCCAATGTAACCCAGGGCAGCATTAAATGTGTGTCCAAAGTAGTTTTTATGCTTTCTTTTATTGCTGTAAAAACGAAGCTTCCCAATTCCGGTTATTGAATTCTGACCCCCTGAGGCCCAATTTGTGAATGTGCTTTCAGAAGCAAGAATAGAGACAGATCCTCCTGAAACTTTCATAATGCTATCTGTCAAACTTTCATCATAGAATTCAAGAGTATCCACCATGCTCAGAATAGAGACGTCCTTCATATGCAAATTTGCCCTGTCTGATGCGTCCTGAGCCACTATAATTTCAGGGAAACTTGCAGAAAGGATCAGAGAAATAGCAATGATAAATAATAATCTTTCCAACCGGAAATGTTTTATATGGGATGAAGCCATTATAATTTATCCTGAAAAGTTTGCAAGCAAATAAAGTTAAGAAAATTTAAACTATT
>JAYEGO010000510.1:0-2134 GCA_034659155.1 Bacteroidota bacterium
AAGGCCGGGACCCACTTATACCGAAAAACTGCAAATCTTTGATTTGTTTAGTTTTTCGAGTATCCCTGTCTGCCGACAGGCAGGCTCGGAATAGTATGAGATCAAAGATCTCTGCTATTTCGGGAGCGCAGCTTGCGTCAAAAGGGAAAAGCTCAGATTCAATTTTGGGTGACCCTGTGTCGAAGTCAGGAGACAATTGTACCTTAAAACAAAACAGGTTTTTTATTTCAGGTAATAATTTAAACCAATCATTATTCTGGGCATAAATTTTGGTTGATTTATAGCTCCATCTGCATCCTTATATGTAAAGGGGACATCTCCGTTTTGGTTATCATCCCTGGGATTTATATTCTCATTATCAGGGCTATAAGAAGTGTCATGACCTGTTAATGTATTAGGGAAATAGTAATCCAGTCCAAGGGCAATAACAAGATCTAATTTTCCTGACATGCTGAAATTTAACTCTTCACCTGCACCAATCCCCCACTGTCTGGAAGTTACATCAAAATCTTCGTTCCCTCCAACAAATTTAAAGTTTCCTGTAAAACTTGAATAACGCGGTCCGAAAACTAAATAGGATTGTTTTACCTTGAGGAAAGTGTGTACAAATATAAAGTCCATTCTATAATCAAAAGACCTGCCTTTTTTTTCAGGCACACCATTGGTAGCATTATTAATAAAAATCCTACGGGCCTCAAAAGAATTACCCGGATCTAATTTATTATAGCCGATGCCAAAACGCAGTTTAAACGGAATTTCTTCAGAGAGTTTATGAACTGTGAAATCTGCCAGAACACCAAATCCTCTGTTATAACCTGTTTTTATTCCTGCTGAAAAAACATGACCCCCGCTTAACCTCTCCTGTCCAAAACCATCCCTGGTCCCGGCAATCAGGGACAGAATAATCAGAATAATTGAAAAATTCTTTTTCATCGACTAAAGTATTGATCTGAGTTTTATTAAACGTATGGATACAAATATTATTATAACAACAAATTTTCTTTGGTTAAAAGCCGCTCTTCTGCCTCCACAGACCACAATCCATTATGCCGGTCGCAGATATCAGCCAGATCATTAAAGAAAGAATCACCATTTCCCAGCTTTCTGAAATCAGCAATAGCAGTAAGTGGCATATCCAGATGGGTGTAGATCAGCTTTTTCCCACCAGGGATATGGGGTAGATTCAAGGTGGTTTCCGGCACGGCATTCAATCCACCGATATGGGTGATTAATCCGGAAGGATCCATCCCTTTTTCCATCATTTCAAGTGCTTCCGCAAGATCATCAGTATTTCCTCCGCTGGTGCCTACAATATGTGTGAAAGCATAATGAACATTATAGAAGTTCAAGCTGGCACTAAATTCCGGGTCTGCCGGTCCGGCAAAGAAGTTCAGACATCCGTCAAATGCAAGGATACTGTCAGCCTGTTCTATTACCTGGCTTACGGGTGCCAGTACAAATACATCATTATACCCCTCACCCCCTGTAAGACTTTTCAAGTATGTAGCCACATCATCCTTCCCTGAAGTATTAAGATATTGTAATATTACTCCCTTGCTTTTTGCGTATTTCGGTGAGAAAAGATCTGCTCCCCTGTCAAGCCGCTCCTGGTCAATATCTGTTACCACCATGAGCCCGGGCTTGCGGTCTTCACGGTGCAATACATAATTAATAGCTGCAAGTCCCATGGGCCCAACACCAGCCAGGATAGCCATATTTCCACCATCCATAATCTCCATTTCGTGAATATAAGTACCCGGCTTTATGTGGTAGTTGGCATGCATGGCCCCAATGACACAAGAAAACGGTTCGGCCATAGATGCAGGATAATAGCCCGGGCCATTGTAAACCAGGAGGCAATCCTGCGCCATCACCTCCCCGGGGATTATCACATAGGTGGCATCTCCACCGAGATACTGGTAAGAATAACCAGGGGCACTCAATATTCCTATTGGTCCGTCTTCATAATTAAGCGCCGGTTGAATAGCAAATTTGTCTCCAGACTTAAACTTATCCTTCCATTTAACGCCCACCTCCAATACCTCTCCGGCAAATTCATGCCCGATAATTACAGGCTTGTCAGCCACATTATCTGGTACACGCTTATGATCGACTCCCTGTATGGATGCTTTGT
>JAYEGO010000511.1:0-8905 GCA_034659155.1 Bacteroidota bacterium
CCATTGAAAGGCCGATAATTACATAAATTCCCGGCAATCCCTCACGAAAAAGTACTATTGCCAGGGATGCATAAACAAGGCTAGATCCTGTATCGGGCTGTAAAATAATAAGAATAGCAGGTATAAGAAGAATAGAGAATGATTGGAAAATATGACGAAAACTCTTAAGGTTAGTGTTTGTAGAGCTTAAAAATCTGGCCAGGGCAAGACCTGTAATAAATTTCGCAAACTCGGATGGTTGGAATTGAAACCCCCCAATTGCAAACCAGGATTTTGCACCATGAATTTCTTTACCCAGGAATAAGACTGCTATTAGCAGTACCATCATGAATATGTATAATGGGTAGGCAAAATAAACATAAAAGTTTGTGTCAATAATAACAAAAATGAAAGCCAGAACCAGGGCCAGTATAATCCAGAGCAGTTGTTTTCCATACCTATGGGATAGATCAAAAATTCCACTGGTTTCCTCATTGTATTCAACAGAATAAATATTGACCCAACCAAGTAACACCAGTACCAGGTATAGCCCTATTATTGACCAGTCAATATTTACCCATATATTAATCCTCCTGTTGCTCATGGATCAGATCTGCGTTTAGAATATAGTCTTCAAGCCATTTTCGTTTTATTTTTTCTTTTAAATATTTTTCAATCATTAAACTGGCAATCGGTGCAGCATATGTAGCACCATAGCCACCATTTTCAACAAGTACTGAAATGGCAATTTGTGGCTTGTCTTTGGGAGCAAATGCAATAAAGACAGAATGGTCATCTCCATGCGGGTTTTGTGCAGTACCGGTTTTCCCACAAACTATGATACTGTCTATTCTTGCTATTCTTGCAGTACTTCCTGTGCCAGGGATGCCATTCACCGCAAGATCCATGCCCTCAATAATGATTGAAAAATAATTGGAGTCTATACTTGAATAATTCTTTTGCGGATTGTCATTATCCTGGCTTCTTACAATATGAGGATTGAAATAAAATCCGCGGTTTGCTATAACAGCTGTCATATTTGCCATCTGCAGAGGGGTAAGTCCTATTTCTCCCTGGCCAATAGATAGTGAAATCAAGGTGAGTGAACTCCATCCCTTTTCTCCATAGTAGTGATCAAAATAAGATGCTTCCGGCAAAAAGCCTTTCAGCTCATTAGGAAAGTCTGTACCAAGTTTTTGTCCCAGGCCAAAGGAAAGAAGATGATTGCGCCAGTTTAGGAAAGAATCATGGATGTCAGAAAATTTTGGGTCATCAAGAATAGATCTGAAAACATTACAAAAGTATGAATTACAAGAATTTTTAACTGCATCAATAAGCATTAGTGGAGAATCATGAGCATGACAACCAACATGCACACCCCTGGCATAATATCCAAGATTACAGGAATAACTTGAATAGGGAAACAGAACTTTCTCCTGGAGACCAATAAGCCCATTGATGGTTTTGAAGGTGGACCCTGGAGGGTAACTTGCCATTAAAGCCCTGTTAAAAAGTGGCTTTAGTGTATCCTGCATCAACTTAAGGTAATTTTCAGACCGTACCCTTCCAACCAGCAGGGAGGGTTTATATGAAGGAGAGGAAATCAGGCTGAGAACCTCCCCGGTTGAAGGTTCGATTGCAACAATGCTTCCTATTTTATTAGACATTAGCTTCTCACCATATTCCTGAAGATTGACATCAAAGCAAGCAGTTAAATTTGATCCAACTATGGCAACCGTGTCAAACCTTCCATTTTGATAAGGTCCTTTACGCCGGCTATGAACATCAACCATGTAAATATTTAAACCCTTTCTACCCCGAAGTGCTGTTTCATAGGATTTTTCAACACCACTGATGCCAATATAATCTCCTAATTTATAATATGAATTTTTAGAAATAATTTTTTCATCTACTTCTCCAACATAACCGAGGATATGAGCTCCAATATTCCTGGAGTACTTCCTCAATGTTCTGGACTGCACATAAAATCCAGGGTATTTATAAAGCTTTTCCTGCAGCTTTGCATAGTTAACCGAAGATATTTGGGTAACAACAGGAGAGGGAATATACCTGGAATATTCTTTAGCATCCTGCAGTTTTTTTATAAGTGTTTCTTTATTAAGGTTTAGAATTTCACATAAATCCAAAGTGTCAAAATCAGACACTTGCGATGGAATAGCCATTAAATCATAGGCTGCCTCATTATAGACAATTAATTCACCGTTTCTGTCATAGATCAACCCACGTGCTGGATGCTGGGGGACAAAAGTCAGAACATTATTGTCGGCACTAAGGCGATATGAAGTATCAAGAATCTGGAGTTGAAATAGTTTTATAATGTATATTAAGCCAAATAAGACCAGAAGGCCTCCCAATACAAATTTGCGATTTGCATATTGGTTTTTCATACTATAAAATGATTATTTCTTAAAAATAAGAAATTGACTTAAAATAATAAGTCCGATAGAAAATATTGAGCTTAATATAATTCTTAAAAAGGTGCTGAAAAAACCTGAGAAAGTAAATACCTCCAAATAAAACAGGAACAAATGATGAGAGAAAACCAAAATTGCGGAATACTGTAAGAACCAGGAAACTCCGTAATAATGAATACGCGGATAGCTGCTTGGTTCATATCCTTCACGGGGAGCAATCATTTTTAGCACAGCTGGACGTAAAAAGGCCATTAATACCATAGCTGAAGCATGTATGCCGGGGGTATGCTCAAAAAGATCAATTGAAAACCCAAGTAAAAAGGCAGAGATTAAAAGTAACCAGCCCGGGGTTTCAAAAGGCATTAACAAGATAAACAGAACATACATAAAGGGGTTTAAATAAGCCCCGAGTTGTATGTTGTCCAGAACCAATACCTGAAACAATACAAGGAAAAGAAATCTGCCTATATTTCGTAAAACTAGATTAATCATCTGGGAAAGAATTTTCTAAATCAAGTTGATCCATTTTTTTCAAATTGCTAATTACATTTACGAATCTAAGTTTTTTAAAATCGGTGGATAAATCTACGTTGATTTCATAAAAGTTGCCTCCCTTTACACGGAAATCCAGAACCGTTCCAATTTGAATCCCTTCAGGGAATATGGTTGAGTAACCACTTGTGATAATAGAATCCCCAATATTGATCTCAACATGATACGGGATTTCATTTAGTATAGCCTTCTGATAAGATTTTCCATCCCATTGCAGGGCTCCGAAGTAGTCATTCTTTTTAAATTTCGCACTTACATTTAACCGGGTATTTAACAGTGAGATCACAGTAGCATAGTGTTTGGACACATCATATATAACTCCTACTACCCCATTAGATGAAATAACAGCCATGCCAGGTTTTATTCCCTGTTCAGATCCTTTATTGAGAGTTAAAAAATTATGCTGGGTATTAATTTTATTGTTGAGTACTTTTGCACCGGTCATATAATATTGTTGTTTATATTCCGGATCATCCTGTTTATAAAAGAAAATATCATCTGAGCGATAAGCCCTTTGAAGGATGTTATTGAGTCTTGTGTTCTCAGCCGAAAGGGTCTCGTTTATTGTTCTGAGACCAATATATTCTGTTATTGAAAAAATTTTTGAATGATAAATACCCTTGATATTCTGGATAAGAGAAACAACTTTGGCTTTTTGAAAATTATTATTTTGGATTACAATGGAAAGTGCGAATATTTCAATTACAATAAATAAGATTATGAAATAAAATCTTATTAGAAATTGAATTAAATTCTTCATCCAGAATAATTATTTTACATTTTTAATTACCTCATTAAAAAAGAGAATTTATCTACATTTTTTAAGGCTATACCGGTTCCTCTGGCAACAGCATGTAAAGGTACTTCTGCGATATGAAAGGGGATATTGATTTTTTCTGTAAGCCTTTTATCAAGTCCTCTTAGAAGAGCCCCTCCACCTGTAAGATAAATGCCATGACTGACAACATCTGCATATAATTCCGGTGGAGTTTGTTCCAGAACATTTAATATGGCCCCTTCCACTTTTGAAATTGATTTATCTAAGCAGTGTGCAATTTCCTGGTAGGAGACCGGAATTTCAATAGGCATGGCAGTCATCAGGTTAGGTCCTCGCACTACGTAATCGGCTGGTGGATTTTCAAGGTCTGCCAGGGCTGAACCCACATTGATCTTAATGTCTTCAGCAGTTCTTTCTCCTATTTTAATGTTGTGCTGGTGACGCATATACGCCTGGATATCAGCAGTGAACCCATCTCCTGCAATTCGAATAGACTTATTACACACAATTCCTCCCAATGCTATAACAGCAATTTCACTGGTGCCACCGCCTATGTCAACTACCATACTTCCTTCAGGAGCTTCCACATCTATTCCTATTCCAATGGCAGCTGCCATTGGTTCATATATCATATAAACTTCTCGTCCTCCTGCGTGCTCAGATGAATCTCTTACCGCCCGGATCTCAACTTCAGTACTTCCTGAAGGGATGCAAACAACCATCTTAAGAGCCGGGTTAAACAAACGGGGCTTTTCATTCAACATTTTTATCATTCCACGAATCATTTGCTCAGCTGCATCAAAATCGGCAATAACACCGTCTCTTAAAGGCCTTATTGTCCTAATGTTGTCATGCGTCTTTCCATGCATTTGCCTTGCTTTTTCTCCAATTGCTATTAGTTTACCACTGTTTTTATCAATGGCCACAATAGAAGGTTCATCAACAACAATTTTATCATTGTGTATGATAATTGTGTTTGCCGTTCCCAGATCAATTGCTATTTCCTGTGTTAAAAAAGAAAAAATTCCCATTTCTGTTTCTCAAATATTTATTTTATTAATACTATCCTGGTTAACTAGTGTTTAAAGTGACGGGTTCCGGTAAAAACCATCGACATTTGATTTTGGTCACAATAATCGATTGATTCCTGATCACGTATAGAGCCTCCTGGCTGAATTACTGCCCGGATACCTTCTTTTCCTGCTATTTCAACAGAATCTGCAAATGGAAAGAATGCATCTGAAGCCATAACTGCTCCTTCTAAATCAAAATTAAAATGTTTTGCCTTATGTATTGCCTGTTGCAGGGCGTCTATCCTGGAAGTCTGACCAAGTCCACTGGCAAGAAGCTGCTTATTTTTAGCCAGAACAATTGCATTTGATTTAGTATGCTTTACTAACTTATTTGCGAATTCCATATCAGAAATTTCTGCAGCAGAAGGAGCTTTTTTAGTAACAGTTTTCATATCAACTTCCCTGTCTGTTTTCAGATCCTTGTCCTGCAAAAGAATCCCATTTAAGGCTGAACGATAGATCTTTCCCGGTAGTTTTGGGCTTTTTAAAACAAGGATGATACGGTTCTTTTTCTGTTTCAGAATTTCAAGTGCTTCTGGTGTATATGCAGGGGCTAAAATTGCTTCAAAAAAGATTTTGTTTATTTCTGTTGCTGTTTCTTTATTAATTTCCTGGTTGGTAATAAGTACCCCACCAAAGGCTGAAACAGGATCTCCAGCAAGAGCATCTTTCCAGGCATCTGTAAGTTGAAGCCGGGAAGCCAATCCACAGGCATTATTGTGTTTTAGTATTGCAAAGCTGATTTCATCAAAATCAGAAATCAGATTTACAGCTGCATCAATGTCCAGTAAATTATTATAAGAAATTTCCTTCCCATGTAATTTTTCAAAAACAGAATCAAGATCGCCAAAAAAGTATCCCTTTTGATGTGGATTCTCTCCATACCTGAGAATCCTTCCCTCATTTTCACTGATCTTTAAAGCGATAATTTCATTTTCTGAATTAAAATAATTGAATATAGCTGCATCATAATGTGAGGAAATATGAAAGGCTTCAGTGGCAAATTTCTTTCTATCTGTAAGACTGGAAATCCCTTTGCCTTTTTCGAGGAGGGCAATTAATTCTTCATACTGGTGACGGCCTGAAATAATAAGAACATCATTAAAGTTTTTCGCTCCTGCCCGGATCAGCGAAATTCCACCAATGTCAATTTTTTCAATAACTGACTGATCATCTGCACCAGATGCCAGGGTCTCTTCAAAAGGATACAAATCTACAACTACAAGGTCAATTTCATTGATGTTATATTCTTCAAGATGTTTCAGGTCAGACTCTTTCTGTCTATTTGCAAGTATGCCTCCAAAAATTTTTGGATGCAAGGTTTTTACTCTGCCACCCAGTATGGACGGATAGTCTGTAAGATTTTCAACAGATTCTACACTATAAGATTTCTCCTCAATGTAAGTTTTTGTCCCCCCTGTAGATATCAGCTTAACATCCAATCCTACCAGCAATTCAAGAATACGATCAAGGTTTTCTTTGTGAAAAACTGAAATAAGAGCTGTCCTAATCTTTACTAAATCTTTCATTTATAAGTATTTGCAAGAAATGGGGTGACTTTTTTGATTGTCGGTAAAATTAGTAATTTTATTCATTATTAAAACCTGTATAATTCATTATTTTTAAGACCTTTATTTCTTATGATGATTCTTAAATTAATAAGAGAAAGTTTCTTATTTGCTTTTCAGGCAGTTATTTTAAATAGACTTAGAACCTTTCTTTCTTTGTTTGGGATTACCATTGGGATTTTTGCAATTATTTCGGTTTTCACCATTTTAGACTGGATGGAAAATTCTATTCGGGAGAATATTGCTTCACTTGGCGATAAAACAATTTATATAGCTAAATGGCCCTGGTCTTTTGATCCAAATCTTGCCTGGTGGGAAATGGTTAAAAGACCGGTTCCAACCATCAGGGAATATGAGGAATTAAAAGTACGCTTGAGACATGCCGAAGCCTTGGCTTTTGTTGTCCAGTCAGGAGTAACTGTAAAATATCGAAATAACTCTGCTGAAAACATAGGGTTTTTGTCTACAACACATGATTTTGCAGATATCCGGTCTTTTGAAATTGAAAAGGGCAGGTATTTTTCACTGTTTGAATCAAAAAGTGGGAAAAATCGTGCTGTTCTTGGAGCAGTTCTGGCTGAAAAATTATTTGAAAATGCAAATCCAATTGGCAAAGTCATCACAGTTCGGGGGAAGAAATTAATAGTTTCAGGAGTACTTAAGAAGGAAGGAGTGGGAGGGCTTGGAGATGATGGGTTTGATGAAGTGATTATTGTTCCAATCAATCTTACACGAAATATGATAAACCTCAGGAGTGAGTCTTTGCAACCATTGATAATGGTTAAGGCCAGGGAGGATGTGTCTATGGCTGAGTTTAATGACGACCTGGTGGCCACTATGAGGGCAATCAGGAAGCTGAAACCAGATGAAAAAGACGATTTTGCCTTAAACCAGGCAAGTTTACTCACACAGGGAATGGAAGCAATTTTTTCGGGAATAAACCTGGGAGGATGGATCATTGGAGGCTTTTCTATCCTGGTAGGTGGATTTGGGATTGCTAATATAATGTTTGTGTCAGTTAAAGAAAGAACCAAAATCATTGGTATACAAAAAGCCCTGGGTGCTAAGAAAACATTTATTCTCCAGGAATTTCTCTATGAATCAATACTTCTGTCCCTGGTGGGGGGAGTATTTGGACTTTTGCTGGTTTTCATTGGAACCATAGTAATGCAAATGCTTTTAGATGTGAACATCCCACTGACCTTTGGGAATATCTTCATGGCGATGTTTATTTCCGGTACCATTGGTGTCATCTCAGGTTATGCCCCAGCCCAGTCAGCTTCCAGACTTGATCCTGTGGAAGCTATGGGAGCTACGTTTTAGTTAAGAATCTGTGTAAAGTATTTTACTTACTATGATGTTTCTTAAATTAGTAAAAGAAAGCTTTCTGTTTGCTTTTCAGGCAGTTATTCTAAATAAGCTTAGGACATTCCTTTCTTTACTGGGAATTACTATTGGAATTTTTGCAATTATTTCAGTTTTTACAATTTTAGATTGGATGGAAAGTTCCATTAGGGAGAATATTGCTTCACTTGGCGATAAAACAATTTATATCGATAAAATGCCATGGGGTCTTGATATGAATGTTGACTGGATGGAAATCATGAAAAGACCGGCACCAACCATTCGGGAATACGAGGAATTAAAAAGGCGCGTAAATAATGCCGAAGCCCTTGCTTATCTAGTCCAATCCGGGGTAACTGTGAAATATCGAAATAACTCTGCCGAAAACATTGGATTCTTGTCTACTACATATGATTTTGCGGATATCCGGTCTTTTGAAATTGAAAAGGGCAGATACTATTCTCCTTTTGAATCAAAGACTGGGAAGAATCGTGCTATTATTGGAGCTGTTCTGGCGGAGAAATTATTTGAGAATGCAAATCCAGTTGGGAAGACCATTACCATCCGGGGGAAAAAACTATTAGTTCTGGGAGTACTTAAGAAAGAAGGAATGGGAGGCCTTGGGGATGATGGATTTGATAGAGCGGTTCTTGTCCCTGTTAATTTTACAAAAAGTATAATAAATCTGAAGAGTAAATCTTTACATCCGATGATCCTGGTAAAAGCAAGAGAAGATGTTCCTGTTGCTGAGCTCAGGGAGGAGCTGGTGGCTAATATGAGAGCCATACGAAAACTGAAACCGGATGAAAAAGACAATTTTGCTTTAAATCAGGCAAGTTTAATAGCTCAGAGTTTTGAAGCTGTTTTTTCTGGGATTAACCTGGGGGGGTGGATTATTGGAGGCTTTTCTATCCTGGTTGGTGGGTTTGGGATTGCTAATATAATGTTTGTGTCAGTTAAAGAAAGGACCAAGATCATTGGCATACAAAAAGCCCTGGGAGCTAAGAAAACATTTATTCTCCAGGAATTTCTCTATGAGTCAATTTTCCTGTCCCTGGTGGGTGGAATATTTGGACTTTTACTGGTTTTAACAGGTACTGTAGTAATGCGAATAGTTTTAGATGTGAATATTACCCTGACTTTTGGAAATATTTTCAAGGCTATGTGCATTTCAGG
>JAYEGO010000512.1:0-2132 GCA_034659155.1 Bacteroidota bacterium
GTTCATCCTTCATCGTTCATCCTTTCTTCAGTCTCCCAGGCAGGTTCCTACTTCCCTGGCGCTTCTTAACCATGCATGGTCGGGGGGAACAAGTTTGATTTTTCCAACCACTTTCTCAAGTGGTACCGGTACGGTTTCATCTCCATTAACAGCAACCATATTACCATACTTTCCTTCATGGATATAATCGGCACAAGCTGTTCCCAGGCGTGTAGCCAGCAATCGGTCTGCTGCGGACGGAGAACCCCCTCTTTGCAGGTGTCCCAAGATGGTTAACCTGGATTCCAATCCTGTCAATTTTTCCAGTTCTTTTGCAAGGTATACCGTATTCCCGGTACATTCATTATCCAGGGCCTTTAAATACTTTTTGAGTTTTATTCTTTCCTTCTTATCTTCTGTAGCCTGCATTTCCTTCCTGGCCTTTTTGATTTGTTCATATCCTTCAAGGGTAAGTGCCCCTTCCGCAACGGCAACTATGCTGAAAGGCTTACCACTTCTGCTTCGATTCATAATAGAATCACCCACAATATTCAAATCATAAGGGATTTCAGGAATCAAAATTACATCGGCACCACCTGATACACCGGCCCCAAGAGCCAGCCAGCCTGCCCGGTGTCCCATTATCTCCACAACAATTATCCTGTGGTGACTATGGGCTGTGCTGTGAAGACGATCAATAGCATCAACGGCAATACCGAGAGCAGTATCAAAACCAAAGGTTATATCGGTCATGGCAACATCATTATCTATAGTTTTTGGGAGTGTAATGATATTCAATCCACGTTTTGCCAGATGGTAAGCATTTTTTTGTGTACCACCTCCGCCAAGACAGACCAGGCAATCCAGGTGGTTTTTATGATAATTCTCTACAATTACATCTGTCATATCCATAATCTTTCCACCCACCATCATCTTATATGGCTTATCCCGGCTGGTTCCAAGAATGGTGCCCCCTGTTGTAAGAATTCCTGAGAGAGTAGAACTGTTCAGGGGCATTATCCGGTTTTCCATAAGTCCCCTGAATCCATCAAGGAAACCAACTATTTGCATTCCATATTTATTTATACAGGCTTTCCCAATTCCCCTGATTGCTGCATTCAGGCCAGGTGTGTCACCCCCAGATGTTAGTATTCCAATATATTTTTTCATATTCTTTACTTCATTTTTTTTCAATTCAAAAGTAATTCAAAATTGCGGATTCAACAATGCTTTGTTTTTGGTCAAAAAAAACTACCTTAGATTTTCATAAATTATTATTCAGTAAGTTTCTTGTGTTAATGAAAGTTAGAATTTTTAAATCAGAATATTCTCTTCTACAAAAAATTGGTTTGATTCTGGGCCCTTTTCTCACAATTTTCATTATTTCAAATTTCCAGCCCATTCCCGGTCATCCCGAGATTCAATATACTGCGGGCATTGCCGTCCTTATGGCCACATGGTGGATTACTGAGGCAGTGCCTCTCGCGGTAACGGCACTTCTTCCTGTTTTTTTATTTCCTCTCCTGGGTGTTATGGATGGAAAGGATGTTTCTACCCTCTATTTTAATGATGTGATCTTTCTGTTTCTTGGAGGTTTTATTGTTGCTCTTGCAATGGAAAAGTGGTCTCTCCATAAAAGGATTGCAATCTTTGCACTTATGATTTTTGGAGTAAAACCCAAACGGATCTTGCTTGGTTTTATGGTTACAAGTTCTTTTTTATCCATGTGGATATCAAATACTGCAACAGCTATGATGATGGTTCCAATTGCACTGTCGGTGATTATCAAACTGGAATCTACCCTGGGTGCTGAAAAAATGAAGAAATACTCTATAGGCTTATTGCTGGGAATTGCATACAGTTGCAGTATAGGAGGGATAGCTACACTGATAGGAACTCCTCCGAATGCTGCATTTTTACGTATTTATGCAATTTCATTTCCCGATGCTCCCGAGATTACATTTGCAAGCTGGTTTTTCTTTGCCTTGCCTATCAGTATTACTTTTTTATTTATAGTATGGGGAGTTTTATCCTTCCTGTTTGGCCGGATTAAATTTGAAATCAACTCTTCCTTATTTAAGGATCAGTACCAGGCACTTGGGAAAATGACCTATGAGGAAAAAATTGTATTTTTTATCTTTCTTACTCTTGCG
>JAYEGO010000513.1:0-8895 GCA_034659155.1 Bacteroidota bacterium
AAAAGGGGATTTCGAATAAGATTCTACTAATGGCAGATCAATTGGTGAGAATCCCTCAATTCGGGAAGGTTGATTCCCTGAATGTTTCTGTAGCTGCAGGGGTTTTATGCTATGAGGTAATTCGCCAGAGGCAGCTATCCTCTTCTTGATTTTAGGAGTAAATAAATTTTGCAAATACCAGGTAAGAAGTTCCAAGAATATTTACCAGGTAATTCAAAAGTAAAGGATATTGAAATTTTTTGTCATGGATATTGTCGAAAAGGATATAAATAAAAGTAAGTATTACGCCTATCGACCACATGAGAAGGAATGTCCAGGAGAAACTCGCTACATCGTGTGTTTTCCAGGTAAGAACTACCTGAGGGAAAACACCAATACTCAATAGAATATTGCCAAACCAACCCAGGAAATGTATGAATTTTTTCATTTGTTATAAAACTTTAACCAGTAAATTTGTTTATCCGCTACGCGGAATGCATAAACTATTATAACTACCTTTTCTACAACACTTAATCCGCTACGCGGAAATTCTCTGTAAGCCTTGCCGGCAGCAGATTCAGTATTGTAGATAAAGAACCCTCAACGTCTGGTTTCACTCGCCATGGAGCTTTCTCAAAAGGGTTTATTGACGTCATATTAAATTATAGTCAGACACTAAAGATTATAATATTAATTTGGTGAAATCAGAACCTGTTGGATTTTGGAAAACTTTTAATTCAAACTCCGGCAACACCGCAAGAACATGATCAAAAATATCAGCTTGAATGGCTTCATAATTAGCCCATTCCTGGTCTCTGCTAAATACATATATTTCAATAGGAATACCTTTGTCATTTGGTTGTAGTTGTCGAACAAGGAAAGTCATGTTGTCATGAATTAGTGGATGTGCATGCAAATAGCCTTCCATATATTTCCTGAAGGTACCAAGGTTGGTCATTCTTCTGCCATTAGCCAGAACAGATGGATCAATATTGTGTTTTTCATTGAATTCATTTAACTCTTTTTCTTTGCTGTTAATGTAGTTTCTAAGAACTTGCATTTTCCTGAATCGCTGAATCATTTCTTCAGAACAAAATTTCACACTTGTCATATCAATATTAATTGATCGCTTGATTCTTCTTCCTCCTGATTCCTCCATGCCCCTCCAGTTTTGAAAAGATTCGGATACAAGTGCATAGGTAGGTATGGTACTGATGGTTTTATCCCAGTTTTGTACTTTAACAGTATTTAGATTAATCTCCAGCACAACCCCATCTGCTTTTCTGCCTGGCATCGAAATCCAGTCTCCGGGATTAACCATATTATTCATCGATACCTGAATACTGGCAACAAACCCGAGGATAGTATCCTTAAAAACCAGCATGAGAACAGCTGCAAAGGTTCCTAATCCAAGGAACAAGCCTTTAAGATCGGCATCAAATATTACAGATATGATTACCATGATGCCTGTAAACATTACAACAATCTGAACTACCTGTACATAACCACTGATGTTCCTGCTTTTTGATATAGGAAAAGTATTGTAAATGCTATTAAAGGTCAGAATGACTGAGTTAAGAACGATCATCACAATAATGATGATATAAAAATATGCAGCTTTATTAATAAAAGGTATCAGATTGGGGTAATCTCTAAATATAAGATCAGCAGAAAATAGAATAATAAGAGCAGGTACAAGGTGAGACAGTCTGCTGAAGACTTTTTTCTTTATAAAAATATCATCCCATGTATTTTTTGTCTTGTGAATAATTGCTTCAATTATCCGAAGAATTAGTTTTTTACTTATGAAATTTGCAAGAAAACTAATTAATCCAAATACTATAACATAAGTAAATGTTTTAAGAAAAATTGCTAAACTCTCAGTGAGTCCAAGTGAAAATAACCAATCAATTATTTTTGTGTCCATAGAAGCTTCAATTAATTTCTGCAAATTTAGCAGGATATTAATTAATCTCTAACTTTATCGGATGTAACAAAAGCTTATAAATTAAATTCCCAGCTGATGAGCCGAACATTTATTATAAAGATATTCTTAGTCCTGCTTTTTTGTATTAATGGCACACTTTCCGGCCATATACTGGCACAAATTTCCTATGCAAAATATTTTACCGGGCAGTCACTTCGTATTGATTATTTGCTTACCGGAAATGCTTCAGAAACCATATTAACTTTGGATCAATTTAAGATTGAACCTTTTTGGGGTGGTCCTGAAGCAAATACAGTGTCTCCCTTTGGTTACGGGGAGTTTAGAATTGAAGTATATGATAAGGAAACAGGAGAGCTGATCTTTATAAAGGAATTTAGCACTCTTTTCCAGGAATGGCAAACTACCGCTGAGGCAAAAATGATGAGCCGATCATATTACCAGGTGAACAGGATCCCTTTTCCAAGAAATGCCATTTTACTTAAGATCGTAAAAAGAGAAACAGAAAATACCTTTACAATTTTGCTTGAAACCAATATTGATCCCGGGAACTATTTTATTTTAAATGAGAAACCCCATTCTTTTCCTGTTGAAGCTATCCTTGAAAATGGAGATCCTTCACAAAAAGTTGACCTGGTGTTTTTGCCAGAAGGATATACAAAGGAAGAAATGCAGGATTTTCGGGATGATGTTGTCAGATTAACTGAAAGCTTATTTTCTTTTAGCCCATATAAAGAATTGAAATCAAGTTTTAATATACGTGCTGTAATGGCTCCTTCAGAGGAATCGGGTACAGACAATCCCGGGGAGGGAATATATAGAAATACAATAATGAATTTCTCTTATTATACCTTTGATATTGCACGATATCTTACAAGTAAGGATGTAGGGTCAATAAGAGATATTGCCGGAAATGTACCATATGATCATATTGTGGTACTGATAAATACAGAAAGCTATGGGGGAGGGGGAATTTTCAATCACTATTCAGCCAGTACTTCAGATAATTATCTGTCACCTATTGTTATGGTTCATGAAATGGGTCATGGTTTTGCCGGTTTGGGGGATGAGTATTATAGCTCTGATGTTGCTTACGAGGAGTTTTACAAGCTCGATGAGGAGCCATGGGAACCTAATCTAACTACACTGGTGGATTTTTCCTCAAAATGGGAGTCAATGCTTGAGAAAACTACCCCGGTTCCAACACCCAATACTCCCGATTATGCCAGTTCTATTGGTGTATTTGAAGGGGGAGGATATGTGCCAAAAGGAGTTTACAGGCCATACCCTGATTGTATAATGAAGAGCAATATTCCTTCAGGCTTTTGTCCGGTATGCCAGGAAGCTATAAGGAAGATGATTCTTTATTATTGTGGAAAGGAATAAACCTGAAAAAGTTGAAGAGTTGAAGGTTGAGAATTGGTATTTGATATTTTTGTCAAAAAAGGCTGATATTTTTATTCCAGATTCATGCTAATGGCCTAAAGAGCCCATCTAATAAGGGATAGGTGTTGGGAGGTATATTAATACCCCTAAAAAGATTATTCATTAGAAGTCAAAAGAAAAGTCCATGAATTTGCAGTCGGGCTGAAAATTATCCTGAACTAACTCCCTGCCTGTCCCGAATATCGGGAACCGTAGGAAGTAATTTATTTCAGAATCTTACTGGAATAGAATAGATTGTCAGTACATCTATTTCATAACAGGGCCAAAGAACTACGTAGTATACTACGTAGTAAAGTCAGATTTAAAAAATAAAAAAATCGCAACCCGGCTCCTGGCTTGGCTACGATTTTTTGACTCAATTTAATGAATGTATTAATCTTCTTTTTTCAGTTTCCTGGCCAGGAAAAAGTAAAGTACCAGGCCGGCTCCTGCAAATACAAAAATCATTGAGGGATAGGCAACTCCTTCCATAATAACTGTAGTTGCAACCAGAATTGCGGCAACCAATACCCCCAGTCCTGCACCTATAAGAAACATACCTGCTGACAGGGCAAAATTACCCCAGTAGAGCTTTCTTCCAGAGTTAAATAGTTTAGCATCAGCACCTTTTTCAATCAAGGCAATCCTTTCTTTGTGTCTTGTTGAGAAATACATATAAAGGATTCCAAAAAATGTAGCGAAAATAACGAGTACTATAAAAAAGTCTTCCATGATTAAAGTGTTTAGTTGAGTATTAATATTTGTTCGTATTTGCCCTTTTGACGCAGATTTTGGGAAGTGGTTACAAGTTTTTATAAATTCGGCTTTAATTTGAGCATTAAAGCTTTCTTTTAGGAGGCCGCGAATGCACAAATTGAAGACGAATACACGAATATTCAGAAAAAGATCAGAATTCTAAACTGTTGAAGATTTGTAACCAAATTGATTGACTTGCGTCATAAGGGTGATGAACAGGGAAGATGATAATTATTATGTTGAAGAAGTGCTTTCCGGACAAACCCAGGCATATGCTGAACTGGTAGGCAGGCACAAGGAAATGGTATATACCATAGCCATTGGATTGTTGCAGATAAGGGAGGAAGCAGAAGAAGTTTCACAGGATGCATTTCTAAAGGCTTATCAGGCTTTAAGTAAATTCAAAAAACAGGCAAAGTTTTCAACCTGGTTATACAGGATAGTCTATAATGAGTGTATATCCAGATTAAGGAAGAGGAAGCTTAATGATATTTCTTTGGATGAAAATAGAATAAGCATTTCTGACAGCTTAATTGTTGAGGAAAACAATTTTAATGAAGAAAAAAAGCAAAGGATGCTTCAGGAGGCACTCATGGATCTGCCGAAAGAGGATAAAGCGATAATCTTACTTTACTATTTTGAAAATCTTAGCATTGAAGAAATATCTGTGATCACTGCCTTAAGCAAGTCCAATATAAAAATACGTTTATTTAGAATAAGAAATAAATTACACGAAAGATTGAGCAAAAGCTTTAAAATGGAAATGATAGAAATCTAATTTATTATATGATGGTTGATAAATCTACACAGCAGGATGAGCAAATTCGGGAAGTTTTTTCAGGTATTGGTAAAATGACTCCAAAAGAAGATTTTACCCTGAATGTGATGACTGAAATTAAAGAGGAATTAATTCCCGTACATATTCAATATACTCCAATAATCAGCAAAAGTGGCTGGGCGTTTATTGCGACTCTCGTTTTAGGTTTATTCCTTTTTGTATTTTATATGTCACCGGAAAGTAGAGGCATTCTATCAAGTTTATCATTCCAGATAGAGTTGAGTTCATACAGTAATTTTATTCACTTACTATATACTCAAGTAGCCGAATTCTTATTTTCTTCAGAAATAGTACTATCCCTTATTGCAGTAGCAGGATTGGGCCTTATTAATTTTGTGATATTCCAGAAGATAAATCCGGTAAAAGTTTAAAACAGGATAGCTTTGTTAAGCTAATCAATAAGACCCATCATGGCTTTAACGACATTCTCTGCCCCTTCCCCAATTTCCACAATATTGGCATCAAGCATATAGCAAGGAGTAGTAACCAGTTTGTATTTTGAATCTATGGTGACTTCTCCATGTTGGGTTATTTGGTGGTGGGCACCCATTACTTCTATAGCATCGGCAGTGCTTTTATCCTGCCCTATAGTCAAATCAACTTCTCCCAGTACTTTTGCCAGAATAACCGGGGCAATGCACAAAGCTCCTATGGTTTTTTTTGCCTTTACCATAGCTTCAATGGCTTTTCTAACATCTTCATTTACCATGCAATCAGCACCGTCGAAGGCAAAGCTTGATAGATTTTTTGCAGCTCCAAATCCTCCTGGGAAGAGGAGGGCATCAAACTCAGAAGCATCAAATTCATGAAGTGCCCTGATTTTACCCCGGGCAATTCTTGCTGATTCTACCAATACATTTCTACTTTCACTCATTTCTTCACCCGTAATATGGTTAATGACATGATGTTGAGGGATATCCGGAGCAAAAATTTCATATGCTCCGCCATTTCTTACAATAGCATACAGACTTAGAGTGGCTTCATGAATTTCAGCACCATCAAAAACTCCGTTTCCAGAGAGGACAACAGCAAATTTCTTAGTTCTTCCCATGATATATTATTTGTTTATATTACCTCTCTAAGTTATTTATTTTTTACAAGCTTTCCACATTCATTTGGGAGAGTATTTACTGAAGAAAGAGTAATCTGATTAACAACTCAAAACTCAAAACTCAAAACTCAAGACTCAAAACTCAAAACTCAAAACTATTTCCCCCTGGCTCCAAGTATTGTGAGTATTGTGTAGGTGAGAATTTTTAAGTCTGCATATAAGGACATATCTTCAATATAGATCAAATCAAAACTCAATCTTTCAATCATTTGATCTACATTTTCTGCATATCCATATTTTACCTGTCCCCAGGAAGTAATTCCAGGTTTTATTTTTTGCAAATGGATATAATATGGGGCTTTCTTTAAGATTTGATCAATAAAATATTTTCTTTCAGGACGTGGACCTACCAGGGACATATCACCTAAAAGCACATTCACGAAATTTGGTATTTCATCAATTCTGAATTTTCTCATGAATCTTCCTATACTGGTTATTCTGGGATCGTTACTTGAAGAGAGACTTGGTCCAAATTCTTCAGATTCATGATACATGGTTCTGAATTTATACAGATTAAATGGCCTGCCATATTTCCCAATTCTTTCCTGTGTATATATAGCAGGACCATGTGAGCCAAATTTTATTGCCAGAGCGAGTAATATGTTAAGAGGAAGTGTGAGGATCAAAGCAAGAAGGGCTACTACAATATCCATTGTTTGCTTTACTGCCTCCTGCCAGGCAGGTATAAGTTCATCAGAAATCTCAATTAAAGGAGTACCATAAACAGAAGACATCTTTACCTGACCTGATAAAATATCATAAAGACCAGGGGCAATTTTGATGATAATATTTCTTTCTTTAAGCTTGTTGATAATGTCACCCATCAATTCATAGTCATTCGATTCAATTGCAAGTATTGCTTCCTCAACCTGATACTGTTCAATGATCTGGGAAACATCTTCCAGGTAGCCCAGCAATGGTATGAAACTTTCCAGCTTTTTCCCAGGTGAAGGATTTACACAAATAAATCCAAGTATTTTATTTCCCGAAGTTTTTTTACCTGATGTTAGTTTCTGGTACACCTCGGTTGCTTTTCCATTTCCCCCGAAGATGATTGTATTAAAACCTATTTTCCCGGAAAATATAAGATAATTTGTGCGAGAAGTAATGATAAATCTAGGGATATAAGTAAGAATGAAATGTAGCCCAAAGAGTATGGAAAAAGAAAGATAATAACTTTTATAGCTGATAATTGTGTCATCCAGAATCAATGTAAAAAACAGGATCAGTGTTCCAGCAAGAGATACCCTTAAAGTCATTCCCAATTCATGAAGACGGGACTTCCTGTAAGGATATTTATAATAGCCAGACAAGTAATGAAGAATAATCCAGAATACAGAAATCCCCAATAAGCTAACCCAGAATTTCAGGTCGAGATTTACCGCAACCTGAAAACCAAATTTTGGAGATTCAATTAATCCTTTTCTGAGTATAAACAAAAGAGACCAGCTAGTGCAAGCAGCAAGGAAATCAGAGCTCAGGTATTTTAATCTTTGTACTGTTCTATTCATTCGAAATCCAAGGGTTTGGATTCGGTCTGTAAAAATGACCGGTTAAGCTGGCGCAATTTAATTAATTACTTAGTTCTTTATACAATTTTATTAAAAAAAATCAAGTTCTAAATCGGGCTACTAAAATACAGGAACCCCTTTGGCTTGTTCTAACTTAAGGTGTATTTCTTTAGTCAGCGAAAAGGCCATGAAAGAATCCTCAAAATTTATGCATTTCCCCGATCGAACAGTTAGAAGATCAAGGAAGTTGAGGATAGCGTCAGTTGAATTTTGTCTGATAACAGGTTCCCCTGGATTATTAGGGGACAAATCTCCCGTTCCTCCACCAATAATTTCCTGGGGAATACTCTGGCCGGGAGAAAGAATCCTTGTGTGATTCGATATAAAATCGAGAATGATCTGTTTGTCAGCCTGGTAGAGTATGGCTGTATGACTCTTCAAATTATGATTAAGCTTGTAGTTCAGAGATGCTGTAGACCCATTATCAAATTCCAGGTGAATATGGAAGAAGCTGATGTGATTCAAGGTATTTCTTATACCATTGACATGAGACTTAATAACATTTCCTCCGATTATGGAAGAAATGAATTGAATATCTGAAAAAAGCATTCTTAAAGTTTGAGAATTGTGTCTGTCCGTTTCCTGAAATCCCCTTTCAATCTCAATATGCTTTGTTTGACCTGCTTCTTTTGAATTGTGCCTTATGAAAGGATGATTGAATAAATCATTCTTAATACAAGCCAGCACGCCAGCTTCATCTGCAAGTTTTACGAGATTATTATATTCATGATCAGTTAGTTCTGGTGGATGATCCAGAAAGATATGTCTGGATCTTTTTAAAGCCCGGGTAGTCTTTTCCTGGTCAAGTGATGTTTCTCCAAGGAAAAGAATGGCATCTGATATATTCAGTAAGGAATCAAAAGAAAGCCTTGTTGGTGTGTTGACTGCTTCCCTGGTTTGAGCATTTGTATTTTCTCTCCCAACAAAACATATCCCTGAAATTTCATAAAGATTATTATGACTGTTTTGGGGAAGATTGTTTTTTGATGGAACTTCATCAGTTAAAACACCAAATTTTATCATACTTTTGCAGTGTTTTAAGCAAAAATAATGCAATTTTAAGGATCAGAAATCCTTTTTACAATCATTTTATTAACCTTAAATTGTTGATAACCTGAGTTTTTTAAAAAATGAAGTTGGAAGATACATTTAAACACAAGGGCTTAAGGCAGAAACTGGTTGATGGAATCAGGCAAAAAGGAATTAGGAACGAGGAGGTATTAAGGGCAATATTAAAAGTTCCAAGGCATTATTTTATGGATTCAGATTT
>JAYEGO010000514.1:0-2128 GCA_034659155.1 Bacteroidota bacterium
TTTGTATTGTAGCCGGAGATTCTATTGATTATATTGTTTCGAGCAGTGATGCAGAAGGTGATTCTATTTTTCACTATGCAACCGGTGGCGTATTCTTTATGCCTGAAAATCCTGCAGAGTTTAATACTATATCATCCTCACCAGGCTCGGTTTCTTCCAGATTTACCTGGAAAACAAATTGCAGTCATGTAAGGCAACAACCATATAATGTTCTCATCAAAGCGGAAGATGATAATCCTGATCTTTCGCTGGTAGATATAAGCAGTTTTAATGTCAGGGTACTGGGTCCACCACCCGAAGATCTGACCCTAAGCCCAACAAATACGGCAATTCGATTGAATTGGTCACCCGGAAATTGTACCAATGTTGAAGGATTTAGAATATATCGTAGAATTGGATACTTCGGTTTTATTCCGGATTCATGCCAGAATGGAGTTCCTTCCTCTACAGGATTTGTAAGCATAGGTGAAACTTCAAGCTCTGTAGATACAAGCTTTCTGGATAATGGGGGAGGAAGTGGATTAATGCAAGGTACAGATTATTGTTATATTGTGGTTGGACTTTATAAGGATGGAAGTGAAAGTATAGCTTCAACAGAAGAATGTGGTGGTTTGATTCAAGGGGCTCCTGTCATTACAAATGTTAGTGTGCGAAATACCGATCTGATAAACGGGTCAGTATATGTAGCATGGATGAAGCCCAGAGATCTGGATACAATTCCTGCAAACGGCCCCTATGAATATATGATATACAGGGCAGAAGGAATTTGGGGAAATGATTTCACGCTGATCCATAATTATCAGACAGCTGATTTATTGGATACAAGCTTTGTTGATACTTTAATCAATACCCTGGATTTTGCTCATTCATATAAGATTGAATTGTATAATGATGAAGCAGGGAACAGGTTTCTGATTGCCCCTCCCAGTGTTGCCTCTACCGTATTTATAAGCTTATTTCCCGGAGACAATCACCTTGAAATACACTGCCGCAAGAATGTTCCATGGGTAAATACACAATATGTTTTTTATCGTGAAAATGAGTTTAATGTTTTTGATTCTATTGGTTTTAGTTCAGACACTGTATTTGTCGATGATGAGTTAGTCAATGGTAAAACATACTGCTATAAGGTAAAGGCAATAGGCTCATATAACAGACCCGGGCTTCCAGACAGGCTTGTGAATTACTCCAATGAAGTTTGTGGGGTTCCAATTGATAATGAGCCTCCATGTCCACCCGTTCTTACTGTTGCTTCAATATGCGATAGCCTGTATAACTATATTAGCTGGACAAATCCGAATAATTCCTGTGCTGATGATGTTGAAACTTATAATTTATATTACAAATCTGAATTAGATGGAAGCCTGGAATTGATTGCAACCAATCCTTCAGCTTCTGACACTACTTATATACATCATATTGCAACATCCCTGGCCGGGTGTTATGCTGTAACTGCTATAGACTCTTTTGCCAATGAAAGCGTTTATTCAAATATAGTTTGTGTGGATAGTTGCTCCTATTATGAAATTCCAAATGTCTTTACTCCTAATGGAGATGATATTAATGATAAGCTGGTTGCAAAGACCAGTCCTTTTATTGATAGGATAGATCTGAAAATTTTCAGCAGAGGTGGTGTTTTGGTATTTAAAACTGATGACCCTGAAATTAACTGGAATGGCTTGCACATGAGAAACAATAACTTAGTTTCATCAGGTGTTTATTATTATATGTGTGATGTTTATGAGAAAAGATTAACAGGGATTGAAGCAAGGCATATATCCGGATTTATTCATGTAATTACTGAAAAAGGAGCTTCGATAAATATCGAGTGATTATTGCAAAAGCATGAAATTGTATAACAAAATATTTTTTATGATGTTCCTTACATTTCTGATTGGAAGAAATGGAGTAGGGCAGGAGTCTGTTTATTTAAAAGCTTTGGCAGGTGTTCAGGAAGAAGAGTATGTTGAGGCAATAAAACTCTTTGATCAACTAATAACAAACAACAAGTCTGATTACGGATTGTTTATGCAAAGGGGAGAAAGCTACTATTTAATGGATGAGTATCAACAAGCTGTTGAAGACTTTCATAGAGCAGAGGCTCTGCAAACTGATTGTTCCGCCTTCT
>JAYEGO010000515.1:0-8886 GCA_034659155.1 Bacteroidota bacterium
GGTGATTGTGGGAGTTTCAATTCTATCTTTTATTTTAACTAAAAATGAGCCTGTTTCCACAGCTCAGTTAATTGGCGATTTTGAGGATGCCGGTTTTTGGAGGGTTTTTGCAATTTTCTTTCCGGCGGTTACCGGGATTATGGCTGGAGCAAACATGTCGGGTGATTTGAAAGATCCACGTAAAGCAATTCCTCTAGGTACTTTGAGTGCTATAGGAGTTACATTACTGGTTTATATTGGAATTGCCTTTATTGCGTATCGTTATATTTCGCCAGAAGAATTACGTGGAAATCAAATGGCTATTGTAGACAATTCCAGGTGGGGCTCCCTGGTTATTGCCGGAATTCTGGCTGCTACCTTTTCTTCAGCACTGGGAGCCATGATAGGTGCCCCCAGGGTTCTTCAGGCATTGGCAAAACAGAAAACAGTTCCATTTTATAAGACATTTGTAAAAAAAACCAAAAAGGCAGAACCCAGAAATGCTATTATTTTCACCGGTGCAAGTATAGCGCTTGCTCTTTTAGTCGGCAATCTGGATGCTCTGGCTACCCTCATCACCATGTTTTTTCTTATTACCTACGGAATGATCAATATTGTAGTATTCATTCCTCAAAGCATGAATATGATCAGTTTCAGGCCTACTCTTAAAATTCCAAGGTTTGTTTCTTTTATTGGAGCAGTAGGATCGGTTGCTATAATGTTTCTGATCAATCCTATTTTTAGCCTGGTTGCAATATCGACTATTATATCTCTGTATATCTGGCTGGGGCGTCGTGGCCTAAAATCTGATTTGGGTGATATCCGGGGTGGGATGTTCCTGGCCCTTGCTGAAAGAGCATCCCTTATTGCTTCCAGGTTTCCAAGAAGCCAGGTCTCCTGGAAGCCTGACTTATTATTGCCTGTTGAGAATCCTAAATCCTGGTCAGGCTCCCTTTTGTTTATCCGGAATATTACTCATCCTTCAGGTAGTATTTTTGCTTTTACTGTGCGAAAGGAAATTACTGAAGAAACTGAACACGATCTGAATGATTTGTTTGAACCAATAAGAAATGAAAGCACCATGGTTAATTCAACTGTTCTGGAAGATAAATCATTTTTAAATGTTGCCAAGTTGGTAATACAGACCTTACATGCAGGTGCCCTTCGGCCCAATACGCTTTTCCTTACCATGAGCAGGGAACGACGGAAAAATTCTACAATCAAAACTCTTTTAAGTCATTCTACAAAGAATGGTATGGGAACACTAATTTTAAGGGTGCATCCAAGACTCTCTTTTGGTATGCAAAAGACTGTTAACCTATGGTTGCGTGATAAAAGTCCGAACTGGCATATGTCTATGCTTATTGCCTTTCAATTGATACGAAACTGGGATGGAACACTGCATCTGATAACATCCACCCCTGATAAATCAGAAAAAATACGTTTGCAGAAGTTTCTACAACATTTAAGCGATCAGGCAAGACTGCCTTCAACAACAGAATTTCATGTACTTATCGGTGATTTTAAGGAAAGTATGCTGAATGCCCCTGCAGCTGATTTGAATATCTTTGGAATCCCGGAAGACCCGGATTTCAAGTTTATGAGAAATGCGCCGGAAGAAATAAATTCTTCCTGTTTGTTTGTAAAAGACTCCGGATCAGAGAATGCATTGATCTGAATCACAGAAGTATAAGATGTGAAAGTTGAGGGAGTAGTATTAAGAAAATCCAAAACTCAAAACTCAAAATCCAAAACTCAAAACTCAAAACTCAAAACTCAAAACTCAAAACTCAAAACTCAAAATCCAAAGTCCAAAGCTCAAAATAATACCAAATAATTAAAACATAAATTCGAAGCTAATAAAAACACGAAAATGAAAATCTATGATCTTGAAGAGCGGACTTTTAAATTTGCTAATTATGTAAGGAATTTTGTGAAAAAGCTACAAAAAACTATTGCGAATATTGAGGATATTAAACAAGTAGTTAAAGCATCAGGATCTGTTGGCGCTAATTATATTGAAGCCAATGAGGCAATTAGTAAAAAAGATTTTCAATACAGGATTAAAATATGCAGAAAAGAAGCAAAAGAAAGCTGGTATTTTTTAAGACTTTTGGATACAAAAAACAAAGATGTTTTGGAAAATGAAAGGGCTGATTTGGTGCAGGAAGCAATGGAGTTAACAAAAATATTTGGATCAATACTGAATAAATGATAGCAAACAGAAATCCAAAATCTAAAAAAATATTAAATGTTTAAGTATCAAATGTATGAAACTCCTACTTCAATAGACCTTTTATTTGTTTAAAGTCTTGAATTTTCGATTTTGAATTTGTTTTGATTTTTGGAATTAGAACTTTGGACTTTGATTTTTGTTTCTTTATACCAGCACCTCCAGCACTTGTGGTAACATTTTAACATGAATGGGTGTATTACCAACCATTTCCCCATCGATATTTAAAATGTGATCTTCAAGCGGAATGACAGAGAATTCTTTAGCCTGGTGGTATTGTACAACCGGGTCGCCTACATGTGCTCCACTGAAGATCTTTGTAAACAGGGTCAGCAGTTTTAGCCTACCAGCCTTTCTTACAATAAGCAAATCAATCAGGCCATCATCTATCTGGGCAAGGGGAGCGGCTTTCATAGCATTCCCGGTATGAATAGTATTACACCCCAGGATAAATCCATAATCCCCGGCTATGGTTTGTCCGTCAATTTTTATTTTTGCAAGTCTTGGGGTATTTTTGAGTACTTCAATGATAGATGCCATATTATACCTTTGTCCTCCCCACCATCTTAATTTTTCAGCCGTAATATTGATCTCGGTTGGAAGACCCCAACCGACTATATTAAAACCATAGATAATTTCTCCATCTGCATCAACTTTCGCCACATCAAGTTTTCTTTTCTTGCCTGATACAATCCTTCTTGCAGCTTCCATAGGATCTAAACAATCCATATCGCGCATGAATGAATTTCCTGTTCCTGCAGTAATTAATCCAATGGGTATTTTCTTGCCGTCGTTTCTGGAAAGCATAACATTGATAACCTCATGCATGGTTCCGTCACCGCCAACAACACAAAATCCCTCATAACCCTTGAAATCTAAAGTATTGGCCATATTACGGGCATGACCGGCATACCTTGTTTCCTTAATCTCAACTTCTGCACCGGCTTCTTTAAAGATTGGAAGAACCCTGTCGAGTATATCCATACCATTTTTTGAGCCTCCAAACGGATTGATTGCGATGTAGTATTTTTTCATGTGAATAACTCGGGAGAAATGGCGAATTATAGCTTTCCTGGTTCCCTTTTTAAAATTAGAATGAACTACGAGTTTAATCTAAAGTTTTATAATACACAAAATAATCCGGGAAAAAACCTGATCAGGGTTCATTTGAAACCCGATTGCAGATCATCCCAATGTGCCCAAGAATCACGCTATAACTAACCTAATTATTTTATCTGCTGATTGTTAACTCCATAGGCCTGCCGGCCAGATAGGGATGATTTATTTATAGCAAGAATCTTAATCCCATTTATTTGCCCTGAAAGGGTAATACCTGAATAACCCTTCTGGTTCCGGTATTCCGGAATCAGGAGGGTAACTGCTAAAAGACTAACTTCATCCCCGAATGGGGGTGAATAGTCATTTAAGAAAAACATCTATCATTAATTTGAATACCTTTTTTGCCACTTTGTGGCAAAGATCACAAAAAGAAATAGTATTTCACAGCAAATTTATTGCTGAGCTTTATTTTGTACAGACCTTATTCAGATGTGAAATTCCGGTCAATAATATATCGAAAGGGTTGCATGATCCTTGAGAACAAAGATCTTTCATTTGTGATGATTTCCGCAAGTCCTTGCATTTCCTGGCCAAAGTCAAGCTGGATATTATGGTAGGTAATAAGACTATCAGGTAAATTTACCTCAACTACATAGTAATTATCTGAAGGAACAAGGGATATGTTTTTTACATTTCCTTTTAGCATTCCGTATTCCAAATAGGGAAAATTATCGAGCTTGATATTTACTTTTTGACCGGTTTTCACTTTTCCTGATCTTTTTAGCGAAAGATTAATCATACCTATAATCTCTCCCGGATTATCGGGAATAATACTGACAACTTTCTCACCTATAGACACATTTTGATCTATTGCCCAGTATTTATTAAAACTTACCTGTCCGTAACCGGAAGATATAAGAAGGTAGGATTGTTCCCACAAAGCGATTTGTGATTTCAGGTTGTGAAAGCTTTCTGTCAATTGAAATTCCAGATCCCTTTTATTTTCCAGATAGCTTAATTCATATTCAAGAATCTCTTGTTCGAGATTGGAAATATCAATATCCAGACTGGAAAGATTGATCCTGGCTTGTTCAAATTCGCCCCTTTTTTGAAGAAGGACTGATTGAGATTTTTCAAATTCAGAAGGAGGGATAACATTTTCCTTAAATAATTTCTCTTCCCGTCCGGTTTGCTCCATTATTATTTTCAACTCTTCTTCCAGCAGATTGCGTTGTATATAAAGTCTGTTATAGTAGATTTTGTATTTAGTCAATTCTTCTTTTGCCAGATTGATCTTCCTGCTGTAGTAATCAATACTCAAAAAAGAAATGTATGCCTTATAGTTTCGCAGAAAGGTGGAAAAGAATGGTTGAACGTCTCCCAGCTGGTAGTTCTTGTAAGGCAAGATATAATGTAAAGTATCGAAATCCTGTAAAAAATTCTGAAAGTCTGAAAGCTTGCTCTTTACTTCAAAAATATCATTGGAATTTGCCGGATTCTCGATCATTAAGAGCTTCTGTCCAGGTTTCACCAGTTGTTTGTCCTCAACATAAAGCTCGGTAATTTTACCATTCGATTTTGCTAATACAAAGCTTGGCGGATTTTCTGTAGTTATAACAATGGGGGCTTTTATAAGCTCGGGATACCTGAAGAAAAAGGAACCAACCATGAATGCTGCAATTATTAGAAATATCAGACCAATACCCCAGCGAACGATCCAGGAGGGAATCTGACCCAGGATTTCCTGAACTTCCGTGCTTCTTAGCTCTTGATTAGGTTTGTTTTCTTTTTTTTGCTCCATAGTTCAAAATCCGGATCTTCGCCCGATTCTTAATTGCCAAGTTCCAATTGGTTCTTCACAAGTTCGTAATACTTGCCTTTTAATTTCGTCAATTCCTCATGTGTACCTCGTTCTGCAATATGTCCTTTGTCCAGTACAATTATCTGGTCTGCTTTGGTTACAGTGCTGAGACGATGGGCAACAACCACTACAGTTTTACCTGAAAAAACCTTGGTTAGATTTTCCATAATGCTCTTTTCATTGTTTGAATCCAGGGAATTGGTTGCCTCGTCAAAAAACAGGTATTCAGGATTCTTATAAACTGCCCGGGCTATAAGAAGTCTTTGTTTTTGGCCCTGGCTTAAGTTGGTTCCTTTGGCTCCGATACGTGTATTGTAGCCCAATGGGAGGGATTCAACAAAACTATCAATGTTTGCAATTCTGCATGCTTCAATTAGCTTTTCAATGCTAACATGTTCATCTCCCACACTGATGTTGTTAGCTATGGTATCTGAAAATATAAATCCATCTTGCATCACCACTCCACACTTTTGACGCCAAAAGCCGGTATGTATGTTACGAAGGTGGATCTTTCCAATCTTAATTTCTCCTTTAACCGGTGGGTAAAATCCAAGCAGTAGTTTTATAAGGGTGGTTTTTCCACTTCCACTAACCCCAACAATCGCATTGATACTGGATTCCATTATGTGAAGATTGATTTGATCAAGTACCATAGGAGAGTGGGGCCCCTCATATTGAAATGACAGGTTTTGAATAGAAATGTCACGCTCAAGAGGAAGACTTGTCATTTTTGCATCAGTATCGACTTCTTCGTCCTCCCTGGAATGTATTTCTGCCATGCGTTCAAGACTTATTTTTGCATCCTGTGTACGGTGGAAGAATCCAATTAATTGATCAAGGGGAGAATTTAATTGCCCCAGAATATATTGTACCGCCAGCATCATCCCAAGTGTCATGTCACCATTGATAACCGATGTAGCAGCAAGTATGGTAATTAGAATATTCTTGGTTTCATTCAAGAATGTGGCTCCAGCCTGCTGGTGTTGGCTTAAGGACAGTGACTTAACATTGACTTTAAAAAGTTTAGCCTGAATATGTTCCCATTCCCATCGCTTTTGCTTTTCAAGATTATTGAGCTTTATTTCCTGCATCCCGGTAAACAATTGGATCAAATTGTTTTGATTTTCAGAATTTTGTTTAAACCGGTGATGATCCAGTTCCCTGCGCTTTTTCATAAAAATGTACACCCATATAACATACAGGGTACTGCCGATTATAAAAATCCCAAGTATCTTTAAACTATAGATAGCCAGAACAATTCCAAAACTCAAAAGATTAAGGAAAGAAAAAAGAATATTTAGGGTGGAGGAGGTTAGAAAAACTTCAATGCGACGATGATCTCCAATTCGTTGCATTAAATCTCCTGTCATTTTTGCATCAAAAAACGAGATGGGTAGCCTGGTTAATTTAATGAGGAAATCAGATATCAGAGATATATTGACCCGGGTTCCCAGGTGTAAAAGTATCCAGCCGCGAATGAAATCAACAGACATCCGGCTTATGAATAAGGCAAACTGTGCTATCAGTATGAGGTATATAAAGCCAATATCCTGGTTGTTGATACCGAAGTCTACAAGCTGTTGTGTGAGGAAAGGGAAAATTAGCTGTATAATGCTGACGAGCAATAAACCAAGCACCAATTGAATCATGTAAGGTCTGTAACTCCTCAGGTAAGAAAACAAATATCTGAAATTCCCTTTTCTTGAGCTTTCTTCCTCCTGGTCGTAAAAATCACTGGTCGGCTCCAGGAGTAAGCAAATACCCTGGTCTGCTTCATTTTTTCGCGTACTGATCCAGCCTTTTTTAAATTCATCCCCGGAATAAACCTTTTTACCAATGGCAGGATCTGCCACAAACACTTTATCCCCTTTAATTTTATAAACTACAATAAAATGATTCTGTTTCCAGTGGACTATACAGGGGAATTTGACTTCATTTTTCAGTTGGTTGAAATCGAGATGCACACCTATAGAACGCATGCCAATTGACTCTGCGGCATCACTTATGCCCATTAGTGAAACCCCCTGGCGGGTTATGAAACTCCGGTCACGCAGATATTGCAGACTAAATGTCTTGCCATAATGTTTCGCCACCATCCTCAGGCAGCTCGGACCGCAGTCCATTGCATCCAATTGCTTATAGAATGGAAATGAAGGCATTTAATTAGTTTTCCGGATTAAATACAAAAATAAACTTGTTTTGGATAAAACAAGTACGGCTTGTTATTTTTATTTCTTTCCGAACATAGTTGTTCCTTTTCGTTTAGCCAGGTTGAAAATCCTGACTTGGGCGCAATAATGTCTCCTGTTTTATTCGTGAAACTCAATTTTCAAAAACATAGTGCATTGAAATTTGTAAGTTGAACGCCTACCTGCCGGCAGGCAGGAATCCCGATAGTGTAGCGTATCGGGATAAATGAGTATAATACTCCGATGCTTGCATCGTTTTGAAAACAAATTCCTATCTTGATACCTCGTCAGCTTTGCTACGAGGTAGTTCATTATGTCAATCATATTTAATCATGGGATTATTTCACAGGTGTTTAACGGGGCAGACTGGTAGTTGATTTCATTTAACTGAAAAGCAAACAGAATATTAAGTTTTATATATTTTTTCATTATAGATTAATTCTTTGTTTTGTACAATTTGAATAATGTAAACATTATTTATAAACCCTGACAGATCCATTTGAGTAGTTTGGCCAACAATCCTTTTGTTTAATATTGATCTGCCCATTAAATCATATATATTAACAAACATATTGTCATATAATTCAAAATTCTGAAATATAATATCTATAGTTTTATGAATTGGATTATAGCTAACCACCAGTTCATGACTATCTTCAACTAATCGAACATTTGTTATGAGTATTAGGGTATCACATGGAGTATCTATTGATACCTGGTATTTACCAATAACAGGATCGGAGTAGCATCGTAGTTTTCCTATATCGGGAAAAATATCAGCAGAGCATCCTGTGTCAATTGGGAAGATTCCATTAACGCCTCCAATTAATTCTAAAAAAGGTCCTGGATACATATAAACTGACCCTGCAATTGGAGCAGTAAATACTTTTTTCAAAACTACATCATTTATAGTAAAATTTAGAATAGAATCAACCTTTATATATCCAAAATGACTTTCGTTTTGAGGACACAAAACTTCACTAGAATATATTTCCATAGTATCACCAGCAGTCAGTGAGAAATTGTAAATAGCCCGAAAAGCATTATCCAGCCAATAAAAAACTGTATCCTCATTTTGATGAACAAGAAAATTGTCTCGAATTATACTATCTCCGGAAATGTTGAAGTATGTTTGAGACAGTACTTTGGATAGTTTTCCTTCGATTGTTGTATCACGTTCAGAAACAATTTTAACATATCCTTCTTCCATAGCAAAGTTTTCTATTTTCGAATAATACCATGTCGCACCAATTGGTGCAAATTCCTTTTGGCCAAATGAATAGATACTCAATGCCAGGGAAATGCATAATAATAGTATTTTCATTGCTTATTATTTTATGTTAACCAGGGATAAATACATAATTCTACTATTCATAAGATTTAAAGTTTTAAAAAATAAAAAATAAAACTACAGCACAACAAATTTTCCGGTATGTACTATACCATTTTCGTTTGTTGCTTTATAAAAGTATATCCCCGGTTGATACTTTTCTGTTGATAAAATGTACTCCGGCTGCATTTCAATATCGGAGCTTGTAATAATCTTTCCATGAGCATCAAAGACC
>JAYEGO010000516.1:0-2122 GCA_034659155.1 Bacteroidota bacterium
ATGAGAATTTCTAACTGTTTTAGATTTGTTTTTGGTAAAGTTTTATGCTGTGTGAACAAGAACCTGAAGCTCATTCCTGTAATCAGTCTTATTTTCATCTTACCTGCTTTCACTTCTTTTTCGCAGGGTGTTGACGATGAAAAGGATCTAATTTCAGATTCTACAGAAGTACTAAATGTTGATTTTTATCAGAACTGGGAGCTTTTTGATGATGATAATCCTCTGGCACTCTCACTTGCCTTTAATACGAGGACGTTCAAAAAGGAGAAATATGAAGCTGAAAAAATGCCTGCGGTTTTATCTGTTCATTTGAAAGATACAATTATCAAAAAAGATATAAAGATTAAAGCGCGTGGAGAATTCCGAAGAGGTTATTGTCAATTTCCTCCTATCAAATTGAACCTGAAAAAAACAGATTTTACGAGTGAGTACATGGAGGATCAAACCACATTGAAATTTGTTACTCATTGTAAGAACTACAAATTGTTTGAGTCCTATATTCTCCAGGAGTATCTGATTTATAAAATGTACAATATTTTGACAGATATGAGTTTCCAGGTTCGGCTGGTTCAAATGGAGTACATTGATACTCAAGAAAAGGATAAACCTTTTGTGAAATATGGGTTCATCATTGAGCATATTAATTCAGTTGCTGAGCGGAACAACTCCTTAAGGATAAAAAGTGAAAAGCTTGCTCAAAATTTAATGGATAAAAATATGATGGCATTGGTGGCTTTATTTGAATTTATGATTGGGAATACCGATTGGTCAGTAACCGGTTTGCATAATATGAAAATCATTAAGTCAAAAGATTTTACCAAACATGAGCCATTTCCTGTTCCTTATGATTTTGATTATTCAGGTATGGTAAATGCCCGTTATGCAATTCCCTCGGAAATTCTGGAAATTGAGTCTGTGAGGGAAAGAAAATACTGGGGAGTTTGTTTGCCGGAGGAAAATATCATGAATGCCAAAGCCATTTTTTTGAGTCGTAAAAATTCATTATATAAGCTTGTGCAGGAGTTCCCATATCTTGAAAAATCTCCAAAACGTGAAATGGTGGATTACCTGGATAGCTTTTACAGAATACTTGATTCTGATTATCTATTCAAGAGGGAGATTATTTCAGGATGTGATGAGGCCAGATAAACAGGTGCTTAAGGGGTGAAAGAATGTAAAGATGATAGATTGAAAGTTGAAAGTTGAATGTTGATTTTATCCTTTTGCTTGCCTCGATTTATCTCCCAGGTAGCCACCATGATGTCTCAAGGCATAATCTTTAGCACTAAACTGAATTCTCTTCATCATACAAACAACCAGTGCATCACCAATCACGGTCATAACTGTTGTTGAAGTTGTTGGTGCAAGCCCGAGAGGACAAACCTCTGCAGGGTTCCCTGTTTCTATTACTACGTCTGCAGAAACAGCAAGGGGACTGTTAGCTATGCTGGTCAGAACTATAGTAGGAAGTTTGGGATATAAATTTTTTGCCAACTGTACTAATTCTGTTATCTCACGGGTTTTACCGGAATTTGAAATTAGAAACAAAACATCATGTTCCTGGATTATACCAAGATCTCCATGTTGGGCATCACTGGGATGTAGAAAAATTGATGGAGTTCCGGTTGAGCTGAAGGTTGTGGCAATGTTAATGGCAATCTGACCGGCTTTTCCCATGCCACTTGTGATTACCTTTCCGCAATTTTTATGAACCTGCTTATATATCAAATCAAGGGCCTTTTCATAGGATTGATTTATTGGGATATTACCAATCGCTTTTGCTTCAACTTCAAATATTGTTTTAATTGTTTTTGACATAATTTAATTACTTATCCTATTGCAGATTATAAAAGTTTTTAAAGTTATTAAATTATATAATGCAAACGAAATCATTCTATTGTCCGGTTGTATTCTCCCATTTTTGCTAATTTTGTAAAGGAATTAATAATTGACCTGGATGAATATTTACAATGATAAAAGAGTGGTTCTAACTCTCCTGACTTCGACACAGGGTCACCCAAAATTGAATCTGAGCTTTTACCTGCTAAATTGTTCTGGCAATTTCGATAGCTTTATCAGGACTAAGTGATAATTGTTTTTCTTTCCTGTTTTCCTAAAAAGG
>JAYEGO010000517.1:0-2122 GCA_034659155.1 Bacteroidota bacterium
GATTTACATATGCCAGGAGTGAACTTAATGGCTGTTTTTGAAAATCTTAGTGCCGGTTATCGTGAGGATTTATATATAGTAACACCCAATCTGGACATTATGTTACTGAATACAGATCCGGATGATTTATCATGGTCAATGGTTAAAAGTATTCCGAATGATCCACTAGGACTCGACTTTAGCAATTTTCAACCCCTTCATGGGGTTTGCCGTATTAAATATGACAGTAATCATAAGAGGTTGTATTGGCTAATTAAAGGCAGGCAGGAAAACGAACAACTCCCAATTGCAAGTAATTGCACTGGAGAGTTTCACTATAGAGCAGTTTATTTTGTTATATACACTGTCGATAACTATGGTAATCTTACAGAGTATTATGAGTTTCATGATAAGACAATATTTGGGGATATTCCTCACTATAAGGATATTAACATTTGTGATTTTGAGTTTAACAGAGATGATAACAATGGAAGCTGCGATTACTTCTTCCTTGCAAAATACAATGAAATTGAAACCTGGAAATTTGGAGATGATCCCAATACCCAGCCTGTAGAAGTAGTTCACTTAATACATGAAGAAAAAGTGCCGGAAAATATTTACGGCTATTTTGATGAACCTATTAACGAACCAAAGTATTACAAATTTGGACGCATGTTGTATATTGAGGAGTTACATAAAGTTGTAGCATTTCCATACAGATACCCAGGCTTTAGCCTGAATGATCCTGAAAATCATCCTCCATTGATATATGTCATTGACGGATTTGATCCTGTAAATAATGTTTCAACCATTGAGGCTCCTAATCAACGCATCTATGATGCTGTATATATTTCTTCTACAGATCATCTTGTAATATCCTATTCAGCTGATCCATTAGATAAAATAGACCCCGAAAATGATCCGGATTCAGATATAGCAAGATCATTATATTCAGGGTCTTCATTTTCTTCCTTCGCTACCCTCAATCCTCCTCTAGGAATTGATGTTAATTCATCAATTCATCTAACAAATGTTAATGGCCAGATCCTTATAAGTAGGAAGGATGAAGTCCTCCGGTTAATCAACACTGCAAGCTCTTTTTCCTACAACACTATATTATCTGCTTATAATAACTTCTTTGGCAAGGGAGCATCCGGGAATTCCTCGCAAGTTGGCATTATTATTAACAGGGTTGGAGGGAAAATTGAAAATTTTTTAAGCAATGGAGTTAATGTATACCACAGCTCAAGCCTTGATAATTATTATCCTGTATATCATGCCGTTTCAAACCTAATGGGGACCAGGGTTTATTTCTTTAACAAGTTGAATTATAAAAAATCAGGGTTCTATATTTATGAACCAGATGAAACCCCTCCGGTATTAACCCATATCACTAATTTCAGCAGTCCGGTAGGAGATTGTATTTATAACCCGTTTAGAGATGAATTCCTGGTGAGTAAAAATGAAGATTTTGGACCTGCTACACCTGCTTCCATCGTAAGTTACAATAGCAGTAATGCAATTGAGGTAGTAATTGACCTGCCTCTTATTAATGGTGCTGATGAATATCATCAAAATCCTTCTAAAATGTTCATTGACCCCAATGGTATTTTATATGTTCTTGTAAATTCTGCGGTGGACGATCTTTCAATAAATAAGTATCCATTCATTTTAACGTATGACGCCAGCACATATGAATATATTAATTCTTACGAGCTTAATAATTTTACAGCTAATGATATTAATAGTACTTCGGAATATTATATGGCTCATTTCTGCTATTGTAAATGGAATAATACAACTTACTTCACTGTTACACCCCAGGAAATTTCTTTGCCGCCATATCATTCGGAATATAATACTATGACCGGCCCTTTCCCCAATTCAGGGTATTTATACAGTATTAATAATGGAACCTTATCAGTAGAGGCTGGTGGAACTTCTTTTATTCATCCCGGTAAGATAATTTGTCCGGATGATGGGAATGATGATTACCTTTCTCCGAATGAGGGTCAATTGTTTTTTATTAGCGATGATCTAAAAACATATCTTCTTGATACTAAGGAAATAGCATCTGGAAGCAAAAAGGTTAATGATATAGTTTACAGCCCTTATCATGATAAGGTTTTTGCATTTGCAGATG
>JAYEGO010000518.1:0-2113 GCA_034659155.1 Bacteroidota bacterium
ATAGCATGAGGGCTGTCTTTTTTCTTTAATTTGAAATAGAAATAAAGCGATACAAAAAACAAGGGCAATACAAAAAGCAATCTCAACAAAAATACTATAAAATTATAAAACGCTATTTTATTTTCGTAATATTCTTCTGCTTGCTCATAAGCGGTTTTTAGAATAACTACTTTTGGTTCTATGACATTGAATTTGCTATTTCTTTCTGCGTTTGCGTTTGCCAATTTTTCATTGAATAATAAAATTTCATTATCAAGGGAAATAATCTCTCTTTTAATGCTTGGTTTATCTATCAGCGCCTGTTCTCTGGCAATCACTTCCTGCAAGCTCACGCTATATTTTGCTAATAATTTATCTAATTCTGATTTATTGGAACTGATTTCTTTTTGAAAATAATCAATGTCTTTATTCAAAGAAATTATACTATTGATTTCTGGCTCAATTTCTCTAATTTTTTTGTCTATTTCAAATTTTTTATCTGTTTCATTAAATTCAAAAATTCCAATGTGTTTATTTTTTTCAATTGGTTCCATAAATTCCATAATTTCAATATTTATGGGAACTGGTTTATTCTGATATTCTATCTTATCGGAAAACGGAGAATGGGTAACGTTTCGCAAATTTTCTATTTCTAAATACATTTGAACTTGATAACTCGGATGAACAGGTCTTTCTGGAATGTCTTTTATATCTGAAAAAATCTTTTGCCCTATTATCACTAAAAAAACCATTAAAATCACTAATAATATGTATCCCAATTTTGATGTCTTTTTTTCGCTTATTTCCTCGTATTCTTCTTTTCCTTTATTTATTTTTTCGCCCCCACACAAAAAATTTTGTTGTGGAAATTTGTTTTGTATTTTTTTAATAAAATTAAACATATTGATTTATTTCTTACTCCAATGTTCTTGAGAACATTGGAGTAAGAAAATTTTAATATAAATTAAATAACAAAATTTATTAATTTATAACTTATACCGCCGATTACTGCGGCGCAGGGCAGGGTTATTATCCAGCTTAAAACCATATTTCGCGCAATAGCGCTTTTAATTCTTCGCCAATTCTCCAATATGGTTCCGCCCATTACAGCGCTGCAAACAACATGAGTTGTTGATACTGGCATACCAAGCAAGCTTTTTACTCCTATGACGGTTCCTGCCGCGATTTCAGACGCGAAACCATGTCTCGGCTCTACTTTGGTGAGTTTCCAACCCAATGTTTTCATCACGCGCCAGCCCAGAAAAAATGTGCCCAATCCCATTGCCAGTCCGCAAGCAAGTTTTACCCAGAGAGGAACAGCAAAAACATCAATAAATCCTCCCGCAAGCAATGCCGCTGTAATTATTCCCATAGCGTTTTGTGTATCATTCATACCGTGCGTGAAAGCCATAAAAGGCGTTGTAAAAAGCTGTCCTTTTCTGAAAAAATTTTCTGTTTTGCTTGTCGGCGTTTTTTTGAAAAAACCATAAAGTAGCCAGCTTATCAAAGTCAAAAAAAACGCGCCTGCTAAAAATCCTACTGTTGGACCTAAAATTATTGCTAAAAAAACCTTATTTGTTAAAATTTCCCAGTTAATTATCCCAAGTCCGCCTGCCGCAATTCCAGAACCCATTATTCCGCCCACCAAAGCATGAGTAACGCTAATTGGAACTCCTATTTTTGTGCAAATAAATGTCCAGAAAGAAGCGCCTAAAACTCCTGCCAAAAAAATATACAAAGTTGTATGTTCTGGCAAAATAATCCCCTTCCCGATTGTTTCAGCCACTTTTGTAAAAAAAAGAGCGCCCAATCCATTAAAAACACTCGCGACAATCAATGCCTGCGTTGGCGTCATCGCCTTGGTTGCTGTTGTCGTTGCAATAGCGTTTGCCCTGTCATTAGCGCCGTTCAAAAAGTCAAAAATCAAAGCAATAATTATTATGGTAATAACTAAAATTATCATGCCTCTCCTTTTAATCTAAAAGTTTCTAATATGTTTGCGACATCTTCGCATTGGTCCATTGCGTATTCAAGCATATCAATAATTTCTTTTAATGCGATGATTTGTCGCATATCATTGGCGTTTTTTACAGGCCGAGATAGCACTGCTTCCAACCATTTTCTATTAACCTGG
>JAYEGO010000519.1:0-8834 GCA_034659155.1 Bacteroidota bacterium
TATAAAGTTCCTTGCTCCTGTTCGTGAATCTCCCTGCCCAACACGGTTAAAGGCATCTTCGCGTATATAATTACCTTTAAAACTAAAACTAAAATATCATTCAGCTTTGCATTCATATTGAAATTTACATTTTTCCTGTCATAAGTACTATTAGGTTTCAGACCACTGTTATTAAGTGATCCTGCAGAAAAACGCCAGTTGAAATTTTCACTTCCATTCTCCAATGCAACAGAATTAGTCAGGGTATACCCTGTTTCAAAATAGTCCTTAGCATTATCAGGCTGTGGCTCCAGGTAAGTAAACTTATTATTCCAGTTCAAAACTTCAACGCTTCCATCCAATTCCGGACCCCAACTACCGGTACCGTAAGCAAAGTATGCAGAATCCCTACCATGTTCCTCCTGCTGCTTTTCGGTAAGTGCCTGATACTGTACGCGTCCTCCAAAACCGGCACCATATTTATTTTGATAATCAGCAAGAATGTAGGCCCGGTCTATCATTAAGTTTGAATTTATCGTCACCTTCAATCTATCTTTCTCTGATGCGCTTTTAGTGGTAATAATGATCACCCCGGTAGCTGCCCTTGAGCCATAAAGCGCAGCAGCATTTGGCCCTTTAAGAATAGACATGGTTTCAATATCATCGGGAGAAATCCCCATTAAACTGTTCCCATAATCCAATCCCCCCAACCAGGTTGCACCATCCGCAGAATTGTCAAGGGGGACACCATCAACCACTATAAGCGGCTGACTTTCTGTAGAAAGTGATTTTATCCCCCGTATAATAATCCTTGATGATGTACCTGCACCACCGGCGGTTTGAGTGATATTCACCCCTGCAACTTTATTGCTTATGGAATTAATGAAGTTAACATCCCGGTTAGTAGTAAGTTCATCTCCCTTGACATCGGCAAAAGAGTAGCCCAATGCCTTTTTCTCCTTTTTTATCCCAAGAGCAGTAACTACTACATCTTCCAACTGCACAGAGGATAGCATTAATACAATCTCAATTTCATCGAGGCCCGTAATGTCAACCGTTTTGCTTTCATATCCTACATATGATGCGAAAAGAGTGTTTGCTCCTTCAGGAATATTCAAAGTAAAAATACCATCCAGGTCTGTTGTAGTTCCGATTTGAGATGCTCCAGTTTCAGATTGGACAACCACTGTGGCATACATTAATGCCTCCCCCCGGTCATCCACTACTTTCCCGGTAACTGTCCTCTGTTGTCCGTACAGCGATGCTGTAACAAACAACATGACGAAAATTAATAAGGTTTTGTTCATGTGGTAGGTTTTTAAGGTTTTTGTTACCTATTCAGGCCAATTTGTTAAAATAAGGGAAATACTTCTTTGGTGATTTGTAACATTTAGAATAAAGACCGATTGGCCTTTAACATTATTATTAAGCTGTATGCTTGAAGAGCCGTAGTTTATTATTCCTTCCTGCATTTTATTTCCGGTTATGCTATAGATCTTATAGAAAGATTCTCCTTCGGGTAATCCTTTTATTCTCAACTCTGCACCACTTACCGGATTGGGAAATACTGTGATATCCATGTCCTGGTTTACACCATGGATAGCAGTTACTCCCGGCTGACTCAAAGCATCGAATAAAAGGTCTCCTCCATCTGCACCTATGGCAGATATTCTTTCAATTTTATAATAACTAATTGCCGTTGCCCCATCAGGAATATCTGCTTTTAAATAATCCCAACCTGCAAAGTCAATTGTATCTAGTCTTACTTCTGTACCGTTGTCAAAACCAATGCTTATATAATTATCACTCATCTCTCCCCAAACCCATATTCCTATATCATCAAGGTCGGAGGCCAGACCTATGGGGGCAGAAGGATCGACCACACAAGAAGCATCCCCGGCATTAAACTTGTACCTAACAAGCATGGAAGCCGATCCTGACCTGTAGGTCTTTGTCCACCGGTATATAAATGAACTACCATCCAGGCCAATACTCTCTCCGGTATTAATGCCCCAGTTAGTGATATTATCAAATTCATCCAGCACTGTTAGCAAGCCCGGATCGTTTCCTGTTGTGAATGGTATTTTTACCGTATCAACAAGTGGAATGTTATCCACATCTTTAATTGAACCAAGTAATTGCAATGTGTAGTTAGTATTATACTCAAGTTCCCCATTTGATTCGAAATAGTAGTGTCCTTTCCCTTCAATAGTTGATATAACGGCTCCCTTTGTAAATATTTCACTACCATCTTCTTTCACAATGCTTACTGCATTTATCAGAGATGTATTGTTTATTGGGGCCTCGAATATAAGCCTGAACTGCAGATAAGGGTTGATATCGGTTTGACCTTCCGCCGGGAAGCTGCTGTCAAGCAGGTAGCGGTTCCTGCCATCTGTTGTAAAACTGAAAGTCAGGCTTGTATCCAGGTACACTCCCCACTGGTGTACTGCTGTTGTATCAACAAATATTGTGTATTCAGTATTTACTTCATAAGGAATGTTGGGCTGGAAGCTTGCATTAAGGTAATCATCATCCCAACTGAATGTTCCTTCTGTTTCAGGTGTAATTGAGAATGCCGTATCAAATGAAGCAGCATCCATGTTCATGCTAAAGGTAAACTCTATAGGGTCGTTGCATTTAACTGTTTCTCCATCTGCCGGGCTATGGGCAATGATCTCCGGAGCCATTGATTTATCGGCCCTTTGCCAATTGTTGTGGTAAGTAAAACCGTGGGCATTTACAGTAACTTCAATAGTGTCTGTATAGTACTTCTCTTCTGAAAAAATAAGATGGTAAGTGCCTGGTGCCAGGCTATCGAACATATAGAAACCAGTATTTTTTACATCAGCCAAAGGATCAATCTCTATTGAGTCAATATAGTAAAATTCACTTGTTTCCTGCAACTCAACACGGGTTCCGCTTACTACATTGTACTTGTCGGGTGAAGCAGGCATGTTATCCTTAACAAGGAGAGAGTCGCGTACTAAACCCGATATATTACCATAGGGTTCCTGCCCCGCTAATTCAAAATATTCCTCCATGGCGTAAAGTATCTGGTATGATTCCGCCTTTCTGTAATCAAGGCTCAACAACCTGTGCAGCTCAGGCTTATAATCGTGCATACTGCCTTCAGAGATTATGCTGGGGGTTATATTCCCGCATAATACACCATAACCGCAAGTCCATGAAGGGTTAAGGGTAAGATCCCCGATAATGTATCCCTGAGATGTAAAATGGGTAGCCTCATTGCTTTTCAGATGTTCCCACAGGATTTGCGCCCAAACTTTAGCATCTGGGATTGTAGGAGTTGCAGTCTTCCCGTTAAAAATAGTCATTGGATAACTCACAGACTGGTTGCCAGCATTTGAATGTATTGATATAAACAGATGAACATTATTGTCGTTGGCCAGGGCTTTTCTCTCTGAAAGGGAAGGATCGTCCAGAATACCATCATTGCCTGTCCGTGTTATAAATACTGTTGCTCCCCTTGCTTCAAGAAGGTCGCGCAGCCAGAGTCCCTTTGTTAAATTACTTTCAGATTCCCAGAAACCGTCAAAGGGGCCCCTGTCATCGCTTTCATGCCCTCCATGACCAGGGTCTATGCATACTTTTAAACCTGTAAAATCAGGAGTTTGTGCATTTAGCACCCCGGCAAATCCAAGTAATACTATTATTAATATACGCTTAAGTCCCAATATTTTATTTTTCATCTTACCTGATCCTTATCTTAACTATAATAATTTCTCCTTTTTCGTTATGAAACACTATTCTGTCTCCTTTTGAAGAGGCTTTTGGATACATTGCAATTTCGTTCTTTCCGCCAGATATACTTTGTTTTTCCCCAGATGAAACATGAATTGCAATTACTTCGGAAGATGTGGTTGTGTGCCCGTCATCTTTATCATCCATTCCTACCACCCATTGATTATTGATCCATGAGGGTGCATTAAGGTAACCAAGTTCAGCAATAATATTTCCGTCCAGGTCAGAAACATAGGTTCCTTTCCCGACAGCGGTAAAAAGTATATTTTTCTTATCCGGAGACAGGCTTGCCCATACAAAGTACCTGTCTTCAACGGGTGTAATTATTTTAACTTCCTCTCCGGGTTTGTTTAATTCAATTTGTTTTCCGTTTACTGATACCTGTATGCCTTCTGTTACAGCACTTTTTGTTGCAACATGGCTTTTTGTAGTCAGGTTATACGATTTGTATTCAAATTTCCTTTCCCCCCTGCTTCCTTTAGATACCCTGTAAGTTATTTCCGAATTGCTTTTCAATTCAACATTATATCCGGCCCCGGGGTCATCTGATATTTTTGTTTCCTTTTTTGTCCTGGTATTATACAAAACAAGGCCCTTATAATTTTGTCCTGTCAGAAGGACTTCCCTGCTATTACTGCCAAATGAAGGGAACCAGGCTTCATGTGTGACATGAAGTTTTTTCAGTTTCCTCACCTTAATGCTTTGCGCATGTGATGGTAAGGTAAACAATATGAATACAATCAGGTATATTATTTTTTTCACAAGAAAAGATTTTATTAATTCATTGACTTTTGCACAACTTTCTGTAATAGTAGTTAAGAACGGAGGGCAGACAGAAGCTGCCTGCCCTCTATTCTAAAACTCATTAAAACTTATTGAACTTTAACGATTCTGACAACTCTCGATGAGCCATCATCAGCATTAAGTTTCAAGAAGTAGATACCTTTTCCGTAAGCTTCCATATTTATGGTAACCCTACTTTCGAAATTGGTTTCCATAGTTTGCATTAGCTTACCGGTAACATTCATGATACTTATTGTTTGAACATCATCACAGTTATCGATAGTTAACATACTGATAACCGGGTTTGGATAAACAACAAGTCCGGCAAACAGGTTCTCTTCTATTCCTGTAGCATTAACCAGAATATAAGCTGACTTAACCGGTAGCCCTTCAAGATAATCGGCTCCGCCGGTAGCCGAAACCGGGGTAACTTCAAAGGCAAGGTATTTACCTGTCATGTTAGCATCAACAGTATAAGTTACACTATTCTCTCCAAGCAACTTCAGCTCATTAGCACCTGCATCATCAGTTGCTTCATACCACTGGTAGAGACTTGTTCCTTCCAGGTCTCCATCCGGATCGGTGAAAGTATAGGTTCCTGTCAATACAGATGTTGGATAAGGATCTCCTGTAACGGTAACATCAGTAGCAACAGGCACTTCAGCACCCACTATATTTTCAACATCTTCTGGGCCGAATGCAGCAAGTGGCAATCCGGTAAAAGCAGCAATAGAACCGGTACCGTCATAACTTACTGTTACTGCCTGGCCCTCTGTTATTGGGGCTGCATCGGCAAGATCGAAGTAGATAGTGTTTCCAACATTAAATATTGAATCTACAGTAAGTGCGGTTCCACCGGCATTGATGGTCCATACGCTTGCATCTGTGGTTTCTATATCCTTAATTGTAAGGTCGAAATCAACCATTACCGTATCACCATCATGAGTAGTTATTGCAGAAATGAATTCCGGGGCTGTAAGTTCACCACGGTAAGCAGCAACTGCATTTTTAGCCTGCAACATGTATGCATAGTAATAATCATTATCAGTAGTAACATCTACTTCTCCCAGGTAACCATCCCATGCCATTGAGTTAGATACATATTCGGATGAATCCACTACTTGATATGGCAGTTCTGTAATATCAGCAATAATGATCCTGGCTCCCAGTGGAGTTTGCCTCATGGCCTGGAAGAAAGCAGCCAATGTACGTCCCTTATGTTGGAATGCATTGGGTGAATTGGATTGTATCTTATAAGTACCATAATCATCAATTCTTGGTATACTACCAATTAAAATTCCGTCCTTATCGAATACAGTAGGGGCAAAACCTTTTCCGTCAACCAGTATATCCGCATCAACACTTGCCGTTACGGGTACTGCAGCCGGTGAATTCCCAATAGACGTAACGCCAGACAAAGTAATTTCTTTTGCAGCGCCTGCAATTCCATCGGTAACTACCCAGCGAATAAGCTTGTCACCTTCAGATTTCGCTGCCATGATGATAGCAGTGCCTGAAGAAAGGTCACCTGTAACAGAGAATTTATCCCCCAACCGCATATCTCCCGAAAGGGTTGCCGTGATCCATTTCTCCGGAGTAGCCAGTTCATCTGACCACTTATAGATCCAAAATTCTGATCCAAATGTAAGAGGCGCGGCAAGGATCTGTCCGTCATCCGATACTTCCACATCATTTATGGTGTACACTCCTCCTTCAATTCCATCGGTATTCAGTTCTCCCACATATGAACCATCTGTCTTATCTATAATTACCACTTTTGTTCCACCATACCTGCTGGCAATATATATATGATCGGTACCAATGGCAAATCCACGTTCTGTGGTAACAGAAGGATTAATATAATAAGGTACAGCATCTTTCTTTGATGAAGCAAGCCACAACCTTTCTATTCCAAATGTATTGTCTGAAGCAACAACTGCAGCAGTATAGTCCGACTTAACCGGGGTGCCTGTAAGCTCTCCGCCTGTTAAAGCTACAGGAGTAACCTCGAAAGCCAGGTATTTGCCCAGATCGCTTTCGGTAACCAGGTATGTTTTTCCTGTTTCACCTGAAATTTCAGCTTCATTTGTTCCGGTAGCATCATCTGCAACATACCATTTAAAGGTAGAAGCACCTTCAAGATCATGAGCATCAGAGTAATCATAGGTACCGCCAAGTACCACATCAACCTCTGCAATTCCGTTAGCAACAACATTCTCTGCTACCGGGGCAACCCCAACAAATGCGGCAATAGCACCCGTAGTATCAAAATATTCAGGTCCGGTATTTGCTGCTGATTTTGCAATTACACCAAAAAAGATGTATTTGCTTTCATCGGCCGCATCCAGTGTATATTCAGTAGTTGTTGCACCTGCAATGGCTGTCTTGGTCCCGTCAACGGCATCTGCGCGATACCACTGGAATGTTGTTCCGGACTCATCATCACCATAAACATCAAAATAATCATATGTGCCGCTAAGAGGATATGAGACAACCTCATGACCCGAAATTGTAATATTCAATGCCCTTGGAGAGGGTGGAAAAGGAACAGCATTGACCGAGATCGCCTTCACCGTTGTACCTTCAGTAAGGTATCCTGTCTGAGCTACAGGTGTAACTTCAAAAATTATAAACTTATCAATAGCGGCAACCCCCACCTTATACATCAGGGTATCTGAGGCCACTTCCACGATATTGGAACCGGCAGCATCATCTGCATAATACCATTTATATATTGATTCTCCTTCATCATCGCCTTCAGGGTCGCTGTAGTCATAAGTAGCTGTAAGCGTTGAATCATATTCCACTGCGCCGGTCATTACAACATTTGAAGCAACCGGGGGGTTCATGGCAGTAAGTACAGGACCGAACTGTGCGGATGTAGCAAGGTTTGCCACGTGGGAAACAGTTCCCGTAGCAGCAACCGGAAGAACTGTAAAATGTACATATTTCCCGGCATCGCCTGCAACAAGGGTATAGGTGGTCCCTGTTCCTACTTCAGCTCCATCAACATACCATTTAATTTCTGAGCTTGCTTCAGCATCCCCGTTAATATCGGCATATACATATTGGGCGGTAAGATCACCATCTCCGATCAGGGGAGTGCCGTCAATATTCAGATCTGTGGCAACCGGGGCGGCTTCTGTTGAGCCAGAATAAATACCATTATTTGCTGAAAAGGCAAAAACTGAAAGTGACCCATCAGCACCAATTCTGTAGGCAACATCCTGGTTAACATCAAAAACACCCTGGGTAGTATACACAACATCAGTGGCAGTCAGATCTGCAGGTTGCTTCCCGGTGATGTTTATAAGTTTTGCCTTTCCATTGTCGGCAACCAGCAAATAATCTTTAGAATCATAGCTAAATGCTTTCATTTGCCCGGTATTGCCTTCAGCTCCTTCAAAAACAGTAGCCGGAACCAAACCAACAACGGCTCCGGTATTATCACATAAAGTAGGATGGGTGCCAACATTATTGTACCAGAACCCATCACTGGCTGTGAGGCCTGTTGGATAAGCAACAGAAACGCTTCCTGTTGGGATAGAACCATCAAGAGTAATTTCTTCAAGATCCCCAACTACTCCACCGGTAATTATGTAGCGCCAAACAGTACTGGTACTGCTAATTGCACCCATTACCACCGCATCTCCTGTAACATCTCCTACAACAGTGAACATATCAACCCTACCTGAACCCTGGTATACAATAAATGGCACAGGTTCACTGTCTTCATTCTCCCAGCGATAAATTGTAAAGTATCCTACACCCCAACCAGATTCTGAACTGGCGTTAAGAGTGAGTGGTGCAGCAAGAATAGAACCATCATCACTGAACTCAGCATCTGCCAGATCAAAGGTTAAGTCGGGAATTCCTGTATTATCCAGGGTTTTAATATCATTCCCTGTCATAGCGTTCATTACCTGAACGGTTCCCGCACTGGGCCATCCTGAACGGCCTCCAACGTAGAGCCTGTTGTTTCCATAGGCAAATCCACGGTAGGTAGAACTTGCATTCCATGCCGGTGTGGCAGTCCATGTGTCTGTTAATGTTTGAGCATTTGCTAAATCACTCCCAATAATAAGAAGTGCAGCAAAAAGCATCAATAAGTGAGTAAAGATTTTTTTCATGTTTTTAAATTTTAACTGTTAAAGAATTATTATTTTATTATCAGTTTCCCCTTATTTACCTTGCTGCCATAAACAAGCTGGTAGATATAGGTACCTGAAGGCAATTGAGATGTGTTTATTGATATTTCCTGTTTACCCGGCACCGCTTTATCGGCTATGATAGATATAAATTTCCCT
>JAYEGO010000520.1:0-2109 GCA_034659155.1 Bacteroidota bacterium
GAGGTTTAGTCCATTAACAATTTTTACATTTTCATCGGCAATATTTATTCGAATACCCGTGAATTCATAAGAATTGCCAATGCTGATACCGTACTTTTTGGCAGGAAAGTTCAGGGCTTTCCCATTGGATAAGGTATCCTGGGCAGATAAATAGGGGACTCCCATTAAAAGAATAATAATGACAATAAATATTTTGGGTTTTACTGTATTCATTTTATTTGTTTCTAATTTAAATGCCAATTAATTATTTCATTTATTTCAGTTTGACTATGAGATGTTCTCGCCCCTACATTAATGAATCCGGTAAGCCAGCTTTTATTTAGCCAGTATTGAATACCATATGCCCCTAGATCATTTTCATTATATTCATCATCACAACCATTTGCTATTCCGCAACATGAGGAGTGAGAGTACCCATCACCATCTGTATGCCTTACTTCATGTGCAAAAAAATCTATGTTCCCGGATATCCCCATCCATTTTTTATCAAACTCTCTGTTAGAATTGTCAGGATTGCCCATAACAAAAAATTTCTTTCCATCAATTTCACTACAGCAATAACCACCAATAACCCCATCTTTAATATTTATACCATCAACTCCATTCTTCATCCATACATATAATGTAGTATCTGTCCATGGCAGATGATCTAACATATGCTTGTCCATATAATACATTACTCTTAAGGTTTGGAGAGTAATCAAGGGCTGTGAATAATCTAGTACATCCATGTCGGATACAGGTTCGTAGCATGGAAAATCGGTAACCAACTCATCATTGAGCCTAATTTCAAAATCATTCAATATAGTATCAATAAAAGGATCATTAGTTGGACATTGATCTAGAAATGATTTAATATCATCTATCTGCGCGTATATGAAAGGATTCAAGGAAAAAGCGAAAATTAACAGGCTTATAATTCTTTTCATTTTTTACCGTTTTTCATGTTTAACAATCTGATTAGTGCAACTGACAGGTGCAGGAAATGCTTTATGCTTTTTGTGTATCGCATTAGTCACCGGTTGAATAATTAATCCTTAATACATCTGATACTTAAACCTGCCCATTTATACATAGAGCTTAAAAACCCGGAACTGCTACGACTTATCATGAACATCCAGGCTATTTCTGCATCTTCCTCGTCTGCTGTCCACCAATAACCGGCTAAAGTAATTGCATTGAATTCTCCATCAAATCCACAATTACCTCCGGGCAATGCTTCAAATCCGGATGAATTAGGTCTACAGAAATTTGGGCTTGCCCAGTGTGTTGTTCCGGATTCTTTTAATTCTAATCCTGTATCTGCAAGAGTTTCCCACTCGTCCATAGTTGGTATATGCCATCCTTCAGGACAAATGTTCCGGCTATCAGCAACAGCATACCAGTTATATAAAAGGCCATATGTTGAGCGAATGTCGTTGCTATTGTTATAAAAGCAATAGGCACCGGTAATAAGATTATCCCATTGTTCTCCGGTCACATTGGGTATAAGATCACCATTGCGGTATCGTGTTACATTCAGGTTTTCAGCCATCCATACCTGGGAGCCAATTTTTATTGTGTTATAAACATTGCCATCTATATCTGTTGCAGTGACATTTGTTGTAAATGAAAGGGTTTTACCATAGCCTGTTCCAGCACTATTGGTGGCATAGGCTCTTACATAATAGCTTGTATTTGCCTGAAGCCCCGTCAGGGAGCTTATGAAATTTCCAATACTATCTCCATCTATTGTTTTATTATCATCCTCTGTTGGAGTTTGCTCAGTACTCCAACAAACCCCTCTTTCAGTAACAGATGCTCCACCATCATCTGATATATTGCCTCCACAAGTAGCAGTTATTGATGTTATAACACTAACAGCATTTGTAGTTAAGACAGGAATAGTGGCAAGATCTTTTTTTTCACAATTGATCAATGCTAAAATTCCCAATCCTCCCAATGCTAATAAAAATACCCGGCTTGATCTTTTCATAAGAGTTTTTTTATTCGTGAAACTCAATTTTCAAAAACATAGTGCATTGAAATTTGTAAGTTGAACGAATCCCGATAGTGTAGCGTATCGGGATAAATGAGTATAATACTCCGATGCTTGCATCGTTTTGAAAA
>JAYEGO010000521.1:0-2108 GCA_034659155.1 Bacteroidota bacterium
TCGGGCATGTAAAGGTCCAATTGAAATTGAAATAAAACTCAGGGAAAATCCTGATAGCCCACTTATCACCTATTTTCTGCAAATTAATGAAAAATCCGGCAGACCCATCGTGGAACGGGAAATCCTCAAATACCGTCGTGGTAGTGGTGGTCAGCCATGGCATTTTCTTGATTTTTCTGAAGGAAAAGGAATTGCGGTTGTAAATGAACTCGATACCATAAAAGATATCACAGAGCTTGAGCGTGAAGAACAAACTCTGAAGTCTCCAGATATTCTGGCAATTAAGGGGTTGGCTCAGTTTGAACGGTTCCCCGCTGTGGTAGCTCTGGGGAATTTGATAGAAAACTGGCATGTGTCAGATTTTCATATTAGCAAGGCCAGACCAGAGCAGGAGGCTGGATACGCCGATCATCTCTCTCGTGAAGGAGAAAATCTATCACTGGTTATTCAATACCTCTACCAGCACCATAAAGATAGATTTAATAAAATTATCACCCTTTTGAAACACCGGGTTCCAGGCATTGCCCATGTTGACTCAAAAACAACAGAAGAAGGCCGGGTGTTGCTAAAATTTCAGGATGGCTCCTTTGAAGACCCCTTTCTTGCCCGCTATGTATCGGATGGTACGATAAAAATGTTGGCGTACCTGGTTTTGCTTTACGACCCGACTCCCCACCCGCTTCTCTGTGTTGAAGAACCGGAAAATCAGCTTTACCCGCAATTATTATGGGAGCTTGCTGAAGAATTTCGGACATACTCAAACCGTGGTGGCCAGGTCTTTGTTTCTACTCATTCTCCGGACTTTCTTAATGCCACTCAAATTGAGGAAGTTTTCTGGTTGGAAAAAGAAAATGGTTACACCTCCATAAAACGCGCTTCTGATGATCCTCAAATTGAAGCATATATGAATGATGGGGATCAAATGGGTTCTTTATGGAAGCAGGGTTTTTTCGGAAGCATTTATCCGAAATGAGTTCACTTGTTTGCCTACTGGAAGAGCCTTCTGCCCGCGAAATGCTAGAGGGCGTTTTGCCTCGTATTTTGCCGGAAAATATTAGTGTTCATTATATTATATTTGAAGGCAAGCAGGATTTGGAAAAACAAGTTGAGCGCAAGTTACGCCTTTGGCAAAAGCCGGACAGCCTGTTTTTGGTTATGAGAGATCAAGATGCCGGTGATTGTGTGGTTATTAAGGATAATTTGATCAGAAAGATTAATAGAAGTGGCAAGAGCGATACGGCAATGGTGCGGATCGCCTGCCGTGAACTGGAAAGTTTTTATCTCGGAGATTTACAGGCGGTTGAATACGGTATCAAAGTTAATGGCCTGGCAGATAAGCAAAACAGTCGTAAATATCGGGAGCCTGATTCCCTTGTCAATGCCGCTCAGGAACTGGTGAGGTTGTCAGGTAAACAGTACCAGAAGGTTGCCGGTTCAAGAGCCATTGGTCCTTGTTTAAGAGTTGGCGGGGAAAACAAGTCACACAGTTTTAATGTGCTTGTTAACGGCATCAAAAAACTGGTTGGGAGTAATTCATGAAAAATAGTGACGACCTGAATAAATCGTTTCAGGAAGAAGCAGGAGATGAGCAACTGGCAGAACTCATCAAAGAAGCTGGGGAAACTGCAAGAGCACGTAAGAAAAAGGTAATGAAAGCTCATTTTCAGAAAATCCGTGAAGCCGTGGCCGGTACTACAAATACTTCTCCGTCTGGGAAAACATTATGAAGCCGAAGCTCATCATTGTTGCCGGGCCGAATGGCGCAGGAAAGACAACAATTACCGAAAAATTATTACGGCATGAGTGGATGGATGATTGCGTGTATATAAATCCCGATGTTATTGCCCAAGAGAAGTTTGGAGGGTGGAATTCCTCTGAAGCTGTAACCCAGGCGGCAAATTATGCTCAAAAGCTCCGTGAAGATTGCCTGGATGGTGGCAAGGATAGTGCTGCATTGGCGGTATATCTTCAGGATAAGAAGATCCCGAATCTTGAATATGTGTTTATGGATACTGGGTATGAGTTACCTGAAACTTATGAATTTCTCAAACGTATGCGGGCAATTTTGGGAATTAAAATTAAGGTGCTGAAACCAAGTCGTGATTTTA
>JAYEGO010000522.1:0-2103 GCA_034659155.1 Bacteroidota bacterium
TCCTCCATGGCATCCTTCCATGCTTTGACAAAATTTTCGTCTCTTCTAAACAGTTTTGATTTGTTATAGTCCCACCCTAAGGTAGCCAAAAGTAGCCTTTTAGCGTAATACTCCAAGTTTTCAAAAGCAATATAGAAACTATCAGCATAATAATTACTCGTTATTCCGTAGCCGTGTACTAAACGATTTCGAATATTTATTAATGGATATTCATTTTTATGCGATGAAAATGGCCACAAATCATTTAATTCAATATTTTTTTCTCTTAATAATTGTTTGAAAACGTGTTGAAGAGGAATTCGATTCAGTCCACAAATATTTTGATACATTAATGCCCTTGCATCTTTATCATTTTTAAAAAAATAATGATTTTTTATAAACTTATTTAGTTCATTTTTAATTTTTTTCCACTCATGAAGGCCAGGAACGATGAACTCTTTATCATTCTCTATCCTAAATGCCAAAATTAAGGTTTCGATTGATGAGAACAAAGCCAAAAAACGATTTTCCATTGTCGTAGCAACATCGTTTGTAATAATTTCTAAAGCAGTTTTTATTAGATCATGCTGTGGAGAGTTTTTATATATTTTCCAAGCTTTAACAAGAAAGTTATTAAAATCCTTCGAGTCAATAAGGCAATCGCTGATACTGTGTTTCCCGGAGACATGTGGTGTTGATCGGTTAAGTCGATATATATCGACCATTTCTTCAGTTCCCATAATATTTACATGTGTTATAACACACCGTTGCCCTTCCACTAGTGAAACAAGCAACAAAAAATCATCAAACATTGACAATAATTTTTCGAAATCTTGTCCTTGAATTTCAAGCGTTGACATGCTTTCAGCAACTAGCTCAGAAAATGTTATTTTCTTCCCCTCTGCTGCATTTTGCCATTTGTAATGATTAAAGAAAGTAAAACCAAAATCTTCAGTTAACTCAAAGTGAAAACGTTCCCCGTGATGAATAGTGGCGGTGCCATCATAATGATATTCCCTGATATCATAAGGTGACAAATGCACTGAAGGAGTTAGGTGAAACCAAAGAGCAGCTTCATCTGATTTAAGCTGAAAATTCTTTATAATCAATCGGGTCGGGTAAATTTTAAGGTACCCCTCTTCAAGTCCTTTTTCCCAATGACGCATAGAGCCCCCGCTTATATGTGCCTCTTCACCCACAATCTCAATAACTGGGGGATTACCCGATGTAGCAAAAATCTTGCTTTTCTTTAATAACGGCAAAAATCGAAATTGTTCGCTTTTAGGAAAGATGTATATTTGAGGCTTTTTAAGATTTGTTTTGGGGAGGAATACTTTGCATGGGACTGAAAATTCATGCCGCCCCTCTGAGATTTTTGCCCAAACTTTATAATCTTCAGGAATGTTTGGTGGTGGTTTATGTTCCATTATTTATTCATTAACTGTGTCTGACATATTTTGGGGACTGTTTACTTATTTCATTTGTAACTGCAAAAAATTTTGGAAACTATACTCCGTATTTTTTTATTTTGTGTCATTGCCGAACGACATTAATCAGGCGCGGGCCAATGGGCTTGCCGCATAGCGCCCCCGCGCCTCTTCCCGTCGCCTGAATTTATTGGTTATAACTTTCCTCGCAGTGATCGGGAGAGATTGCCCTTAAGATCTCAACACCAGAATCATCGGGAGAGATAACTTCCACACAACTTCCTATCTCTGCAATAGATCGGCTCACCACGATTATTTTGTTCTCACCAGTGGTTTGGACAGACAAAGTATATTCAAAAGCCTTTGGTTTGCTAAAACCTTCTTCTGTATTGGCAGTCGCAATTGCTCCAATTGGCCCAGCAGATATGAGCCCGACTAGAACTCTTCCAGATTTACTTTCATTTGGTTTGAGTGTGACGTCCTTACTGTTTTCTACTTTGGCAATAAAAAGTGTGTCAAAGTTAAGCGGAGACGTTCGTTTAACATCTATGCTGCTGCACGAAACAAGGAGAGTAAATATCTACCGGCGGAGCCGGTAGCTTTGTGAGGGCCCCTGGAAGGGGCCTTTGTTTAGTCGAACTCTGGTAAGGTTAATTGACGTTTGTCTGACAATTCCTGGTGTTTAATGTAATCACGT
>JAYEGO010000523.1:0-2101 GCA_034659155.1 Bacteroidota bacterium
GGTTAGTGCATGGTGAAGGGGATGGAATGCCCGGTCTTATTGCAGACTTCTATAACGGGACCCTGGTGTTACAATTTCATTCAGTAGGAATGTACAGGATAAAAGATACTCTTTACAATTCATTTTCAAGTGTGTTGGGTAATCGCTTAAAAGCTGTTTATAATAGAAGTAAAGGAACCCTGCCTGAAAAATTCAGATCTCAGACAGATAACACCTGGATTGTAGGGAATGAACCGAATATAAAAGTCCTGGAAAATAACTTTCAGTTCCTGGTAAATGTTGAAAAAGGACAGAAAACAGGGTTTTTTATCGATCAAAGGGAGAATCGCAAATTGTTGAGAAAGCTGGCAAAAGGACGAAAAGTCTTGAATATGTTTGGGTATTCCGGAGGCTTCTCTGTTTATGCATTAGGTGGTGAAGCTGAAATGGTACATACTGTAGACAGTTCAGCAGCAGCTATTGATCTTGCCAGGGAAAATGTGGACATGAATTTTCCGGGATCTACAAAACATGAAGCCATCACTGCCGATGCTTTTGAGTTTCTTGAGAATACCGGGAATAATTATGATCTGATTGTTCTGGACCCTCCCGCATTTGCAAAGCGCCGGGATGTGTTGCACCAGGCACTTCAGGGATATAAAAGATTAAATGCAAAAGCACTACAATCTATTCAGAAAGGAGGAATACTATTTACTTTTTCCTGCTCTCAGGTAGTTAGTAAAGAGAATTTCAGGAAATCTGTTTTTGTTGCTGCAGCAAATACAGGAAGATCGGTCAGGATTCTTTACCAGCTGAGCCAGCCACCAGATCATCCTGTAAATATATATCATCCGGAAGGGGAGTACCTCAAAGGGCTGGTGTTGTATGTTGAGTAATCTTACTCGTCAGACCACTATTGGTTAATTCATTGGGTAAAAAGATAAGCCTGTCTACCGGACTTACCCATGAGTGGTCAGACGAGTATCAATTTTTAAGCTCTTCTTTTTCAATAAAATCCATAAGGATTTTTAGGTCTTCATCATATTTATTTATGAGAAAATTCTTGTCTTCAGCCTGGAGCACTTCTATTGAGCTTGCATTTTCCACTGCTTGCTGAACGGTTTTTATTCCTGGAATTACTGTTGATACTTCTTCAAAACTCATGATGAAACTTAACGCAAGCGAGGTTTTGCTGATCCCATATTTTTCTGATACAGACCAAACTCCCTCCAGAGCAGAAAGTGTCGCCTGCAATACTTCGGGAGTAAGGCGAAATGCCCTGTGGTCATCTTTTTTAAATTGGCTGTTTCTGTCAAATTTCCCGGTGAGTATTCCAAACTGAAGGGGCATCCTGGCGATAATTCCATACCCATGTTCTGAGCTTTGCCTGAATAAATCGCGGGCCCGTTGATTCACTATGTTAAAAACTAACTGGAATCCCGAGCCAATATCATTTTTAAGCATAAATTCAGCTTCAGGAAAGGGATCAAAAGTATTAAGTGATAAACCCCAGTATCTTATTTTACCTTGCTTTATTAATGCTTCCATTGCTTCGGTGCATTCCCCATTTTCCAGGTGGGAAAGCCTGGCTGAATGAAGCTGATAATAATCTATTTGTTCCCTGTTTAGTCTGAGGAGGCTTTTCTCACATGCCTTTATAATATAGTCGTAAGAATAATCCAGGTAGATCTTATTCTCGGGTGAAAGTCTGTGCCCGACTTTCGAAGCAACAAGAATATTACTGTCATTTCCAAAAACCTTTCCAATGAGTTCTTCTGAATGCCCAAGACCATAAAAGTCAGCCGTATCAAAAAAATTTATTCCTATATCTGCAGATTTCTTAAGTGCTTTAATGGATTCTGAATCATCCACTTTTCCCCATCCAATGGCAATATCTCCGGCCATGGAAGGACCCCCTATGCCCCAGGCTCCAAAGCCAACTTCACTTACTATAAGGTCTGTCGATCCAAATTTTCTATATTTCATGGATTATAGATTTAATGGTATCTATGTTTATTATGAGTTAATATTTAAGACTCAGACTACCCTTCAACTTTTCAACTTTTCAACCCTTCAACCCTTCAACTTTTCAACCCTTCAACCCTTCAACCCTTCTTACTTT
>JAYEGO010000524.1:0-2100 GCA_034659155.1 Bacteroidota bacterium
CCATGCAGCAGTTTTACCCTTCGCCAGGTCTTGTTCATTGTAATAAGCAAGTGCAATATCAAAGTTTTTAAGAGCCTTCTTAGGTTTCCCTTGCTCCAGGAATAAAAAGCCAAAATTAATATAAGTGTTATGTATTCCTTCGGCCTCATCATCTATCCTGAATAAAGAATCAGCCAGATAATAATTTTCATAAGCTTTGGTAAAATTCTTTAAATTAAGCTCAAGGTTTCCCAGCCTGGTAAGGATATTTGCCTTTTCACCATTATCAGAATATTTCCATGCTATTTCAGAGCTTGCGTCAAGATATTTACGTGAATGATCATATTCCCCCAGCTCAAAATAAACTGTGCCCAAATTATTCAGGATTTTACCCTGACTTTGTTCCTGGTCAACTACTTTCGCAAATTGAAGTGCCTTATGATAATAAGTCGCTGCGAAATTATATATCCCCCTTTCAAGAAAATAATTCCCAAAACCGTTATAAACCGCAGTTAACCTCAAAGTATCTTTTTTATTAATATAGATGCTAAGGGCCTTACTGTAATGGTTCAGGGCAGGCTTATTGTTGCTCAGGTTTTTAATAATGTTTCCAAGATGGTAGTTTGTTTTTGCAAGAAGCATACTATCCTGCAGGGCTTCGGCTATTCCCAAAGTTTTATTGGCACACTCTCTTGCGGCTATATAATTTCCTGAGTTTTTATAGATAAGGCTTTTTTTGTAATATGACCCGGCAATACCTTCAAAGTATTCAAGTCTTTTGGAAAGCTCAAGCGCCATGTCACAGCACATCAGTGCTGAATCCTTGTCAATGTCGCGATAATACTGAGATAGCCCCAACAGGCTATTTACTTTGTCTATATTTTCTTCCATGCCGGCAACGGCATAAAATGAATTATCTGCCTCATCCTGAACAATAGCATATGATGGCAAATGTGTGCTACCGACAAGGAAGAATAATACAGAAATATATATTATATATCTCCGCATAATATTATTTATTCAATTTCTATGTCTGAAGTTGCTGATATGGTACCTGTTCCCTTTTTTTGCTCTTGTCCGTCATAGAATACTGTAGTGGTGAGCAGATATAATTTATTAGCTAACTCAACTCTTAAACCAGCCTCAGTAGTTTCAGTGGAATTATAAAGGAATACTTCGGTAGAAACAGGAGTATAAGTAGTACCACCGGTTGCGGTACCCCTGACTTTTATAGGAATTTGAAAATCCTTTCCTCCATCGGCTCTATCTGTTGGATCCGGGATGGGAGCAATTATGATTTCTTGATCATAAGACACCGGGACCCTAATTGTTATCCTTGCAAAAAACCAATGCAAAACAAAACCCGAATGCATCAAATGCCCTCTAAGGAAATATTGTAGATTTGGAAAAAATCTATTGGAGTAGCTCCTCCACTTTATCCTGGACAACATCAGCAGGAATATCTGGAAGTGAAATCAGCTGTGTCGTACCAAGATGTCCTTTACCTGAGAGTTTAATGTTAATAAAACCTGCATTTTCTACTGCTTTTAGATAATTCCAAAACATGGTATGCGTTCTTGCTTTTTCGCTATGCTCCTCACACATCACAGCGTATGTTTTCTCGGCATCGCCCGTATTAACATAAGCAGTCCCATCTATTTTTAACCGTTTAGCAATGGCCTGCAGGGTTAAAAGCTGATGACGCTCTAGGTTTCTCAGTTTTGATTCAGTGACAACAGAATATGTTTCAGCTTTAGCAGCACGAACATGTTCAGGTGTTACCATTTGAACATGGCTATGATCCGCTGCAATACCTGCTTTCCATAAAAGTTCAATTGCAAAACGTGCATCACCCCATTCTGAAGAGATATCTGCTATGAGATCTACACAATCTTCATGGACCACACCAGAGTGAAAAGCCAACTCTACACGTTGTTGAACGATACTATATAGTTCATCTCGAGTGTATTTATCCAAAGACAAGGCATTACTACGCTTAAACGTACTTAGTGAAGATGAATCCATCATTGAAAGTACATCTTTCTGAGAAATCAAAATGAGAGAAATAGGGATTTTATCCATTGAAGATTCATCTGAAAATCTTGTGAGACTATAGACAAG
>JAYEGO010000525.1:0-2085 GCA_034659155.1 Bacteroidota bacterium
AGCCATTTCGTGCAAGTAGTATATTTTCTTGCAGCATTTGCTTGCCTGCCATGATTAAAATTTCTGCAGTTTCTTCCTTATTTATTGTAAAAAATACAGGAATCTGCCATGCAACAGAAACAGAGAGAATAGCCCCTTTTATTGCTTGCTTGTTCACTTTGTGTTGTGTTTCATATGGATTGCCTTCAATAATGAGTAAGGGGTATTCATTACTCCTCTTCATTCTTTGACATTGGCCGAACAAACGATTACTAATAAGAGATTGAACAAAATCATCTTTTGTTTTTCTTTCCACTAGTATTTTACTGTTAATAGAATAATCTCCGCTTTTTAATTCGCTTACTTCAATATTTACTCCCCGGTTAAGCAGCAAATCAGGAATTCCGGAAGGTTTTTCCCTGTAATCAGCTATTATCTTAATTCTTTGGAGCATATTAATTTGTCCGTCAATTATTTGAATAAATTGTCAAGGGGACTTCTTACATTATATTTGTCCCTGTTCATAATATGAGTGTAAACCATTGTAGTCTGGACATTTTTATGACCCAGGAGTTCCTGAACTACCCGAATGCTATAACCATCTTCAAGTAGATGTGTGGCAAAGGAGTGCCTGAAGGTATGACAACTGGCATTTTTTGTAATACCGGCATTTTTAACTGCATTTTTTACTGCTTTTTGCAAAAAACTTTCATTACGGTAATGCTGTTTAAGTTTCCCTGACCGTGGGTCTGTTCCGGTTTTTTTAGCCGGAAAAATATATTGCCAACCATATTCTTTTGGTGCATTTGGATATTTACGTTCAAGAGCTTCGGGCATTGATGCTCCATGAAATTCTTTAATTAACATGTTTTCTTCCAGCTGCAAGAGGCTTTTTTTTATTTGCCTGCTCAATGCTTCCTCCAGTTGTTTAGGAAAGATGGTCCTTCTGTCCTCATTTCCTTTACCATCACGAACAACAATTTCATTCAATTCAGAATCAATATCTTTAATTCTTAATCTTAAACATTCCTTTAACCTTAAACCACAACCATATAATAAACTCGTCATCAGCCATACTTCACCCTGAAGATGTGATAATATTCTATTCACTTCATCAGGGCTTAAAACTACAGGTACCCTTTTTTCCGATCTGGCATGTTTAAAATGAAAATCATTGAAGGACTTATTCAGTACGTTTTTAAACAGAAAGACTATAGCATTAAGGGCCTGATTTTGGGTAGCGGCTGATACTTTGTGTTCATTTGCCAGACTTGTAAGGAATTCCGAGATTTCCTTTTCGCCCATATCTTCCGGGTGTTTTTTATTATGGAAGACAATAAAACGGTAGACCCAATCAACATAAGTCTTTTCAGTAGAGTATGCATAATGTTTGGCGCGAATTACCTGTCTTAGCTGTTCTAATAATTTTGATTTTTTTGGCATTACATTTAGAAATCAATTGAATATATTCTGTATTATAATACAAATATAGTATATTATATGGAATTAGCAATTATATATATTGTATAATTGAATTATACAGATTCTGTTTTTTATAAATATTTTAAATATTATATGGTAACTTGCAGTAGAATATATGTTATGCTATTTAATTGAACAAGGAGAACTAAATTATGAAACATAGTTATACCCTATCAATATTATGTTGTATTTTTATTTCGGGTATTCTAACCTAAGGATAAAGTAAGCATCAAGATGGATGCCCTCGTTTATGATAATTACCAATTAATCTTCAGCAATTTATTCGATAGTAAAGGGAGCAATAATTACCAAGAATTAAAGAAAAATAGTAAATTGCCTTCCAGCTTTCCAGATAAATATATATGTGCGGGTCGGATATTTTCATTCTTGAAACCAAATAAATACAGGTTAACATACATATATGAAACTATTAACGCCGATAAGCATTGGAAATTCTCAACTGCGAGAACGCCTCGGGAAACCTCGTTGGATTTGTTGTGGATTGGCAAATCAACTTCAAATCCAATTGAAATTTCGATTAAATAAATGGGTCATCATGCCTGACATATGAATGGAAAAGAAAGAATATTAACAGCCCTTGAGGTTAGAGAGCCGGATTGCGTC
>JAYEGO010000526.1:0-8710 GCA_034659155.1 Bacteroidota bacterium
TGCCCTGGTACATTCCCCTGAGATCAAGAGGATCAAATGTATCAAGAAATACCTGCTGTATGTCATAATCACCACGACCCATTCCATTTAAGGATGCATACATAACAGTTAGCCAATTAGTATTGCTGGCAACATTGTTTTGAAACGCAAAAATATCCTCCGAGGATGCTCCGGTATTATTAAAAGCACCAAGGGGTATTGTTGTGAGAGCATACATTCCTGATTCAATAACTCTGCTGGCTTCAGTGGCTGCTGTTGCAAAGTCGCCTGTTTGAAGGTGTAATCTGGCTAGAATTGCACTGGCAGCATAGGTCGTAGCATAAACGTCATTTGTTTCAGTGAGTAGTGCCTTGGCATCATTAAGATCACTAATTGCTTGATTGTAGACCTCTTCAACTGTATTACGCGCAATGTTAATTGCATCACTTACATCTTTAGTAGGTGTTAATACTATTGGAACACCCAGCTGGCTGTTTGTCTGGCCTGCCTCATATGGTAAACCATATAATCTGGCCATCTCAAAATAGACCCAACCTCTGAGGAACTTTGCTTCACCTTCAACAGTTTTAGCATCATCAGAATCAAGAACAGCCAAAATTTCAGGGTCTATTAATACATTACAGATATTTATAAGCTCATAAGCGCCAATCCATGTGTCTTCAACATAGGAGTTGGTAACAGATATACTCTTATTAATTATATCCCTGGGTTGTGAATATGATCCGATAAATCTCAAATCTGTAGTGGCAGCCAGTAGCTCACTATATTCATTGAATCTGGATCCAAATATTCTACTGCTGCGTGCAGAAAGATATGCTCCAATAAGAGTGGCCTTTATATTATCAGGTGTAGTAAGAGCAGTACTTGCATCTATTGATTGCTTTGGAAGTAAATCCAGCTTCTCTGTACATGAATTTTGATAGATCAGTACCGGGAAGATCAGCAACCAAAATAGTTTGTATGATATTTTATTTTTCATGATATTCATAGTTAGCTGTTTTTAGAATGAAAGATTAATCCCAAGAGAGTAAGTCCTGGCTTGAGGTACAGTATAGAAATCATAACCCTGGATTATATTTGTGCTTTGAGTGCTTTGGCCTGTCCCAATCCAGTTTATTTCCGGGTCCCATCCATGATAGTTGGTCAGAGTATAAAGATTTTGCACTCCAAAATAAACTCGTGCACTTGACATCCTTATCTTGTTAACCAAATTTGCAGGAAGATTATACCCGAAACTAATATTTCTTATTCTCAAATAAGAAGCATCTGACAGATAGCGGCTTGAATGACGTGTTCCGTTTCCTTCAGCAAATCTGGCCTGGGGAATATCGGTTTTGTCTCCAGGATTTTGCCATCTGTCCATTTGATCGAGAGTCTGATTATCCCACCAGTCTGCGTTAGCTGACTGGTACCTGCCTCCACCATTGTAAACCATATTCCCATAAACAAAACTGATTAAAATATTAAGATCGAAACCCTTATATTCAAAGTAGTTAGTCATACCTCCGGTAAAATCAGGATTAGGGGATCCTACAACCTGTGTTTCAGCAAGATTCCAATTTGTAGTGGTCTCGTTACTACCTTCTTCAAGATAATAGAGAGCATCTCCATTATCCGGATCAACCCCTGCATATTTCCTTATTTTAAATGCTCCTATAGCTTCTCCTTCCATTACATAGTTAATCGAGTTGGGAGTAATTTCGGGTCCGCTAACATCCAGCACCTTATTCTTGTTAAATGAGATATTAAAATCAGTTGACCATTTAAATGATCCAACCATATTATTTGAATGTAGGGCAAATTCCCAGCCCTTATTCTCAAGTGCACCAATATTACTCCAGACACCTGTAAATCCGGAAGTGGATGGAAGGGTCATATATAACAACAGATCTGTAGTCTGTTTGTTATAGTAATCGATTTCACCGGTAACTCTATTATCAAAGAAACCAAATTCAAGACCAATATCAAATTGAGCTGTTGTTTCCCAGCCAAGCTCGCTACTCGCAAGTTGTGTTGGGTCCAGTCCGTTACGCCCTGCATAATTAACACCCGAAAACAATGCAAGATGTGCAAAGTTAGGAATACCGGAGTTCCCGGTTATACCATAACTGGTTCTTAACTTCAGATAACTCAAAGTATTTTCAATGCCTTGCATAAAATCCTCCTCTGAAATTATCCATCCGGCAGATCCTGCTGGAAAGAAACCATACCTGTTATCAATACCAAACCTTGATGAACCGTCAAGCCTTCCACTTGCTGAAAAAAGGTACTTCCCCATAAGCTTATAATTGGCTCTTGCAAAATAAGAAAGATATGTTGTCCCAGTTTCCCAACTGCTGAAGCTAGTTGCCTCTGCTGCACTTGCAATATTCTCAAAGTCGTCAGTTGGAAATCCTTTTCCCTCAATATCTGAACCAGTTGTCATTGACTGTTGATAGGACATACCTCCAACCAGATTTATATTATGCATATTAACTATTGTAGAATATGTCAGGTAATTATCAAAGTTGTAATTTACCACTCTGACTGACCGGTTTTGAGCTTCTCCACTAGGTCCTGCGCCTATTGTTTCACGACCCCAGTAGTTTTTCTCTCTCATGTCAATAATATCAGCACCGAATTCAGATTTGAAAGTTAAGCCTTTAACTAATTCGTAAGCAGCATATGCATTGGTCAAAGTCCTGAAACTAATCTGGCTATTTTTAGAATCTCTTAAAGAAATAAGACCATTATAATAAATAGTATTTTTATTGTATTCCCCTGTTTCCGGGTCAATGACAGGTGTTACAGGTGCCTGGGCAACCAATTGTAAAGGTGTGGCAAATGCATTGTCATTCTCTACCCTGTCCATTTCAGAACGCATCAAATTCATTCCAAAACCAAATTTAAATTTATCAGTAGCAGTCTGGTCAATATTTATACGCCCGTTAAGTTTATTCATAGAGTTCCCTCTAAGTATTCCGACAGTGTTATCATAACTGAACCCTGTGTAAAAACTACCCTTCTCGTTACCACCGCTGGCTGAAACATTAATCCTGTTGAAAGATCCTTTCTGGAATGCTTCCGACTGCCAGTCAGTATCCCATCCTTTGTCCCACTGATCACCAAGGTATCTATCCTTCATTTCATCGGGTGTAAGCCAGCCCCAAACAAGACCACTTCCATCAACCACATTATTCAATGCCTCATCGAATAGTTCCAGGTACTGATCAGCATTTAGCCACTCCATAAGTCTACTGGGTTCGCTTATACCAGTTGTATAAGAGACGTTAAATTTTGTAGCACCAGCCCCACCCTTTTTAGTTGTAATCAGTACAACACCATTTGAAGCACGTGAACCATAAATAGCAGCAGCTGAAGCATCCTTGAGAATCTGTATCGACTCAACATCATTCATGTTGATATCGGCAAGAGGACTGGTAGGCTGGTTTCCTGAATTACTCAAATTTGCAGAAGTAACAAGTATACCATCTATAACATAAAGAGGTTGGTTATCTGCTGAAATAGACGAAGATCCCCTGATACGCATTTTTACTGTCTCACCAAGTTTCCCACTAGCTTGTTCAATAAAAACACCGGCTGTTTTTCCCTGGATTGCCGATTGAAAGCTAACATTAGGAGTTTCTGCAAGACCTTCAGTAGAAACTTTGGTAATTGCACCGGTCAACTCTCTTTTAATAGCAGTTCCGTAACCGATCACAATTACTTCCTCGAGGCCCATATTATCGAGCTCCAGAACAACATCGATTACATTTGCAGCACCAACGACCTCTTCTTTTGATATCATTCCTACAAATCTGAAGACGAGAATATCTCCTTCATTAGCCATAATGGAGTACTTCCCATCAAAATTTGAGGTAGCACCAGTCGTAGTACCTTTAATCTGAACAGTAGCGCCAATAATGGTCAATCCATCATCGGCCCCTGTTACTGTTCCTGTTACAGTCTTCTGTTGCGAATTTGCCACAATAACAATACCACAGAAGAGAAAAATAAACAATAGCAGTTTTCTCATAATTAAAAGGTTAAGTTATTAAAACATTATTAAGGTGAAACTCTTTATCAGCGGATATAATTTGGTAAGTTTCATTCCTAAAGGTAATGCATATTTTTTGAAAATACAATGCCGATAACATGTCCATATTTTTGAAATTCAGGCGCAAATGCTCAAAAAAAGAGTTAACAAGCACTTTTTTTGGTTTTTAAAACCAGGTAAATATGTTAGATTCTATTGGAAAAAATGTTCTCCGGTAAAATTTGTAGATTTGCTCGTGGTATTTTATTAATTTGTATCAAATCAATTATTTAATTAAATCTTATGAAAACATTAAGATCATCTTTCTCGACTCTTATGGGTATCAACCTGACTATTTTAATCTCAATGTACTCCTGCACACCAAAGGAAACAGACTTAAAGCCGCCGGTTGCAGAGAAAATTGCTATGGAACTGACTATTCATGGGGATACCCGGGTTGATAACTATTATTGGATGCGTCTTTCTGATGAACAGAAAAATGCTGAAGATCCTGATGAGCAAACTCGTAAAGTACGTGAATATTTAGAAGCAGAGACCAACTATGCTAATCAGGTGTTGGCTAATACAGATGAGTTCCAGCAAACATTGTTTGATGAAATTGTAGGCAGGATAAAGAAAGATGATGAATCTGTACCTTATAAGGAAAATGGATATTACTATTATACAAGGTACGAAGAAGGACAGGAATACCCGATATTTTGCCGTAAAAAAGAAACCCTTGATGCTGATGAGGAAATATTACTTAATGTAAACATTCTTGCTGATGGCTATGATTATTTTCAGGTTGGAGGAATGAGCATTAGCGAAGACAATAACACACTAGCTTATGGTGTTGATACTGTCAGCCGTCGCCGTTACACGATTTATTTTAAAGATCTCGAAACAGGGGAGTTGTTGATTGATCAAATACCTAATACAACAGGTGGTGTTACCTGGGCCAATGACAATAATACTGTGTTTTTCTCAACCAAAGATCCGGTGACTTTGAGGTCCGACAAAATTAATATTTACCAGTTAGGTAATAATAAGGCCCGGGAAATTTATTATGAAGAAGATGAAACTTTTAGCACATATATTTATAAAACAAAATCTAAAAAATACCTGGTAATTGGTTCATCTCATACACTTTCTACCGAATATAGGATTCTTGAGGCAAATAATCCAAATGGTGATTTTAGGGTTTTTCAGCCAAGAGAAAAAGAGCTTGAGTACGATATTAACCATTTTGGAAAATATTTCTATATCAAAACTAATATTGCAGGGGCCAAAAACTTTAAGTTAATGAAAACCCCTGTTTCAAAAACTACTAAAGAAAACTGGGTCGATGTAATCCCTCATCGTGATGATGTACTCTTGGAAAGTATTGAAATATTTAAGAACTTTCTTGTTGTGAGTGAAAGAATTAAAGGTTTGACGAACTTGAGAGTAATAAATTGGAATGGCAAAGATTATTATATTGACTTTGGAGAGGAAACATATAGTGCCCGGTTTTCTGTTAACCCGGAATTTGACACAGATATACTGCGCTATGGATATTCTTCCCTGACCACTCCAAATTCAACCTTTGATTTTAATATGGTGACTGAAGAAAAAGTACTCCTGAAAGAAGAAACAGTTCTGGGTGGTTTTGATAAGGAAAACTATGAGACAAAACGTTTTTTTGCAACAGCTGCCGATGGTGTTGAAATTCCTATTTCCATTGTATATAAGAAGGGTTTAGAGCTGGATGGGAATAATCCTACTCTTTTATATGCTTATGGTTCCTATGGTTATTCGAGGGATGCATCCTTTCGCTCCGACCGCTTAAGTTTGATAGACCGGGGCTTTGTTTATGCAATTGCTCATATTCGTGGTGGGAGTGAAATGGGACGTTGGTGGTATGAAGATGGAAAACTCTTGAAAAAGATAAATACATTTTCTGATTTTAATGCCTGTGCAGAATACCTGATAGAGCAGAAATATACAAGCCCCGAAACCCTTTTTGCCATGGGTGGAAGTGCCGGTGGTTTACTTATGGGTGCTATTGTGAATATGAAACCTGAACTCTACAAAGCTGTTGTGGCAGCCGTGCCATTTGTAGATGTTGTTACCACGATGCTGGATGAGAGTATTCCGCTGACTTCTTTTGAATGGGATGAATGGGGTGATCCGCGACAAAAAGAGTATTATGATTATATGCTTTCTTATTCCCCTTATGACAATGTAGAAGCCAGGGATTACCCGAATATGCTTGTTACTACAGGATTTTGGGATTCGCAGGTTCAATACTGGGAGCCTGCAAAATGGGTTGCTAAGTTGAGGGATATGAAAACTGATGACAATCTATTGGTATTGCATGTAAATATGGAAGCCGGCCATGGAGGTGTTTCCGGGAGGTTCAGGAGATACCGTGAAACAGCTTTGGAATATGCCTTTATGCTGGATATGGTTGGGATAAAGGAATAGAAGATTGAAGACAGAGAGTGGAATACTGGAATGATGGAATGAAATCACAAATTCCAGAATTCCATTGTATCATTGTCTCGTGAGTTTTGATCTCCTATCGGGTCTCACAGGTTCCATTCTTTTTTTATTCGTGAATCCGTGGCTTCTTCATCCAACATTCCAACATTCCAGCATTCCAACATTCCAACATTCCAGCATTCCAATATTCCAACATTCCATTGAGTCATTGTCTGGCTATTATTACTATTGAATGACGATCATATGACCATGGTATGACCATTGTATGACTATTGTCTGACCATTGTATGTTTATTGTTTGTGACTGTCATTTGACCAACGTACATTTCTTGACATGTACATAATCAGGCTTAGAATAAAGAATAATCCTATACTTCCCATCAATAAAGCATAATCCTTAAGTTGGAGCAGTACAAAAAGGTAGGCGTACAGGATTGCAAGTGTGCCTGCTGTAACTAATGCAGTTTTTGCAGAATTTATAATCTTATATAAAAAGCCAGAGATCTGAAGGATGGTGGCTGTGGCAGCAATCAGGTAGGCAGCTACAAATCCTACTTGTTCAGAGAGAGAAAGCAGAAGTACATAAAATATTATCAGAGAAGTTCCTACCATTATGTATTGAACCGGATGTACTTTCTTTTTGTTCAGAATTTCTATGAAGAAGAAAAATGTGAAGGTGAGGGTGAGAAACAGAATGGCATACTTAACCGATCTCATAGTTTTCTGGTATTCATCTACAGGCAGGAGTAAGCTTACACCAAAAGCTGAATCATCAGTCTGGTAATGTTTGTCTATCCAGATTTGGGGGTAGTTCCTGTTGAAATGAAGTACTTCCCATTCTGCAGTAAAACCACTACTGTTGATTTCCCTTTTAAACGGCAGGAATGCTCCCCCAAAGGAAGGATCTTCCCAGTCAGATTTAATTTGAACCCTGCTTGTTTGTCCCATTGGAGTGAAATTCAGGGAATTACTTCCTCTCAAATTCATTTCAATGGTAAAACTTGTGGGATTTACGGATTGAATTTGTTCAGAATTCAAGGATGCATGTATCCCACTTTGAAAAGGACTCCCGGCTGAAATGCCTGGCTCTGCTTTTAGTACAGTTTCGTTAAGTTGAAGGTAAATTGCCTCCTGGATGCCTCTTAAATCTGGAATCTCAAATTCAATCCTGGCCTCCTTCCAAAGAATGTTTTCATCTGGTATACTCTCAATGAGTTTTGCAGCAGGGGCGAAATTTCCCTGAATATTTAGCTTTGAGGAATAAACAGCCACTTTGTAAATTCCCCTGTACCTGGTTTCAGGAAAAATTTCTCCTTTTATATCGAGGTTTTCAGGCAATAGATGAAGATATGTTTTTATTCTTACACGTTTTTCATCCCTTGTTTCATACCTGTAATATGGGATAGTAATGATGGGACCTGAAAGTGTTTGGCTCCTGCCCCAGCTATCCTGGATTTCTATCTCTGTTTCAGTCCTAAGCTTCTCCCGTTCACTGATAAGGTTCATTATCAAACCAACCGGAATCATAAGCAGGAGTACGAGAAAAAAGATAAATGCTATTTTTAGGCTGAGCGATGAAAAAATTTTTCGACTCGTTTTCTGAACATTGTCCATAATATATAAATATTAATTATTAATAAAAGTACTTTGTAGTTCAAAGTTGACATATATAAAAAATTAATCCGGGTTGTTCATTAATATTTCAAGGCTGTCAAGATGTTTCTTAAATGCCTTTTTCCCGGCTGCTGTAGCCCTGTAATTTGTATTGGGTTTCCTTCCCACAAATTGTTTTTGAACCCTAACATATTGTTCTTTTTCAAGAGATTTCATATGTGAAGCAAGATTCCCATCTGTAACTTCCAGCAGATCTTTCAAGGAATTGAAATTCATAAACTCATTCACCACCAGGGCCGACATAATACCAAGGCGGATCCTGCTGTCAAAAATTTTATTTAATCCCTTTATTGGATTTTTCATAATATTCTAATTCGCTTTGCTGTCATATGTTCGCTATTGCTAAATCACAGCAAGATTTTGCGAGTTTCCATAAGGAAACGAAGCAATCTCCACCTTTTAGCCGATGGACTAAAATATAGCCTCATCTACGCCTCTCCAATTCTTTTTTTTACTACGTAGTATACTACGTAGTTATATGTTATAATGACTCGTCACCCCAGCTGCTCATCACCTCGTCCCCTCATCACCGCGGCA
>JAYEGO010000527.1:0-8692 GCA_034659155.1 Bacteroidota bacterium
CTTCTCCTCATCACCTAATCACCTCATCACTTCTCTCATCTCTCACCTCTCACTTCTCACCTCTTCTTTCTTTCTCTTTTATCTTTCTTGCCCTGTGCCCCATGCCCTGCGCTCTACGCTCTACGCCACCCCCTATAATTCTTTGATCTTAATATTCCTGAAACTGGTAAGGCTCCCATGATCCTGCAATGAAAGATGTCCCTTATGGGCTTTCCCATAATCCGGGAAATCCTTCCATTTTGAATTTTCAACCAGCGTATTCCATTCCTCTGTCCACATTTCAAATTCAACAACTTTAGAGCCATTTAGGAAATGTGTTACCATTGCGCCATCTACAATGATTTCAGAGCTATTCCATTCCCCGGCTGGTTTGATTTTAGAATTTACCGGAACATGCAATGCATAATTGGCTCCACAGGTCTGCCAATCCTCAAGCGTATCAGGATACCCAATATCATCAATAATTTGATATTCTGGTCCGGTAACATATACTGCAGAATAATCGCCTTCCTTAACATGATATAAAATCCCACTGTTCCCACCTTCCTCTATCTTCCATTCAAGCTTAAGATGAAAATTCTCAAATTCTTTTTCAGAAACAATATCGCCACCGATATCACCACCCAATCCCAATGCAATCAGATTGCCATCCTCAACTTTCCATCCCTTTGGGATCTCTTCCGATTGAAAATTCCTCCATCCATTCATGGTTTTTCCATCAAACAATAATACCCATCCTTCCTCAATTTCAAGTTCAGAAAGAGTATTCATCCTTTCACTTACCATACTTATTTCCTGGCCTATGCTATCCTGAACAGATTCAACTTTCTTTTTCCCATGTGAGCAATCAAGAAGTAATATCAGTCCAAAAAACAATCCAAGAATAATTAATAATGCATTTCTAATTTTCATGTGTTCAAAATTTAAATTACTTGAGAATAAGTTAATGGAAAATTGAAAATGAAAGCTCTAAGTTAATAATTTTACGGCTTAACTTAAGTTTGACCCAGGAAAAAAGTTAAAATGGATCCCGTGTCTTCGTCCTGGATGGAAAATATGACACAATCCTGATGTATCATTCCCACGCAAGAGGAAACTAAACCAACTGGAGCTTACGAAGTAAACCCGGATTTAGTATTACCTGGATTTGGGGTTTGTTATGGAGTTTTGCCACAAAGTGGCTACTACTCTGTCTTCCTTTTTCAGCCTGACTCATTGGAATTTTTGCCACGAAGTGGCTAGTGCTCTACTATTATTATACAGCCTGCTCCTTGGGGTTTTGCCACGAAGTGGCTAAATTTGAATAACCGTCCCGGCCTGCCTTCGCAATCATTGCTATGGCAGGCGCAGTAAGGGGCGGATAATACAAACCCGATAAAAGATCCCTGAAAGCCTTGCCTGCCGGCAGGCAGGGGGTCAATAAAAACCAATAACGATGTCCAGCTATCGTCAAATTCTTTTACCACATCATTTTCAGAAGAGCCACCATAAGAATATATCCTTTAAGGAAGAATTACGAAAACTCCTCGAATCGCATGGCATTCAAATTGACGATAGGCATTTTCCTTATGCTTTTATTCACCCCCTGTTGGGGATGAAGTATTTTGTTTAGCAGTACCCCCCTGATCCCGGAATACCGGGAACAGGAGGGTTATTCAAATGTTGCCCTGATAGGGCAAATAAGATGGGCGGAATCCCTCTATCTCAAGTAACTAAAAAATCCCTAAACAGATCGATATTGCAATTAGTTATTTACTTAAGCTCCTGCACAAACTCAAAAACTCGATTTATTCATGGGATTTTTCCACAAAGTGGAAACTACTCTACATTTCCTTTTCTACCTGATTCATTGGATATTTGCCACGAAGTGGCTACCACCCTACCTTTCATTTTCAACCTGTTTTATTGGATTTTGCCACGAAGTGGCTAAATTTGAATAACCGTCCCTGAAAGGGGCGGATAATACAAACCCGATAAAAGATCCCTGAAAGGGGTCAATAAAAACTATAAAACCGACTGTTTTCTCCTGATTTTTTCATATTTTACATTTCAAAACACTAATGACAGGTCTTAGATCTTATGAGTGATTTCTGGAACATATTAATCGCAGTTGCCACCTTTGGGATTATTTTAGTCTCATCTAATAAAATTGCCGGCTTCATTAAATATATCAAACTTCCCCTGATAACAGGATTATTGCTAATGGGAATTATTACGGGTCCGGAAGTCTTGAATATAATAAAGCAGGATTCCCTGCCAAAACTGGATTTTGTAAACCATATTGCCCTTTCTTTTATTGCATTTGCTGCTGGGTCAGAATTATACTTTGTGGAGCTAAGAAGTCGAATGAAAAGCATCAGATGGATGACTTTCGGGCAGATGATCACGACTTTAATACTGGGGAGTTTAGCTGTATTTATAATAAGTGGTTTTTCCTTTTTTGGACTAGAATTAGATTTCAATGGCAGAATTGCTTTGTCTATAATCACAGGAACAATTTTCATTGCTCGTTCTCCGGTTTCAGCCATTGCAATAATCAATGAATTAAGGGCAAAGGGACCTTTTACCCGAATGGTACTGGGAGTAACTGTTCTTATAGATTTCCTTGTCATTGTATTATTTGCAATTAGCTTTTCTATTGCTATTTCTCTGACCACAGGTGAAAGTTTTTCAGTTGGAATGATTGCCATAATGCTGACTGAACTAACAGCCTCCTTGCTCATGGGCTATATCTTATTTCTAATTATTAGACTTATACTTTACACAAGGATCAATACCAGCATTAAGGCTGTACTTATTCTCGCTGTGGGATGGGGAATATATTTATTATCTAATGAAATCAGGCATTTTTCAGAAACCGGACCAGGAATTTATTTTTATATTGAACCTCTTCTTGTTTGTATCACTGCCAGCCTGTTGATCACAAACTATTCCCCTGTTCGACGTGAATTTCAAAAGATCATACATGATACAGTTCCAATGATTTATGTTGCCTTTTTCATCCTCATTGGAGCCTCTCTTTCATTGAAAACAGTTGGACAAACCTGGATCATTGCCCTGATATTGTTTTTTGTAAGAATTGTAACAATGGTGATTGGCGGATGGATTGGAGGAACCCTGGGGGGCGACCCACAAAAATTCAATCGAACTGCATGGATGTCATTTGTTACACAGGCCGGAATTGGCCTGGGTTTGGTTACTGTTGTCACAAATGAATATCCTGAATGGGGATTACAATTTGCTTCAATAATTGTATCGGTAATTGTACTGAATCAGATCTTTGGGCCTCCGCTTTTTAAATGGGCCATTCAAATGGTAAATGAAGATCATCCAAGGGGTGAACATGAAGACCACAAAGGACCTCTTAAGGCATTGATCTTTGGATACGAGCAACAATCCCTGGGCCTGGCACAACAACTCTCGAGTCATGACTGGAAAGTAACCATTGTCACCTTCCGTAAAGAATTCCCGAAACCTGAAAATGAAAATATTACTATTTTCAGTTATTCAGAACTAAACATTCAATTACTTGAAAGGCTGGATGCTGCCAATACGGATGCCATTGTTGTAATGAAAACTGACGAAGAAAATCTTGAGATCTGTGAACTGGCATACGAAAATTACGGAACTCCTGAACTGATTGTGCGGTTAAATGAAAGGATAAACATTCAAAAGTTTCATGAAATGGGGGTTCTTATTGTTGAGCCTACAACTGCAATCATCAGTCTGATGGATCACTTTGTAAGATCGCCCATGGCCACCTCCCTCCTACTGGGCATGGAAGAACACAAAGATACTGCAGATATTGTAATCAGAAACCAGGATATACATGGAGTGGCTATCAGAAATCTTCATCTTCCGGCAGACATTCTGATTATTGCAACTCAAAGAAAAGGCCAAAAAATCATTTCTACCGGTTACACCCGTCTCAGATTGAAAGATATTTTGACGGTGGTCGGTTCAATAGAAAGTATCGAAGAAATGAGGCTCAGATTTGAATAAAAACATCTAATAAAAGTGAAAAAAGAAGCTGCTTATTACCAGAAAATAGGAAATAATAAAGTCCAATGCCTGCTTTGTCCGCAAAACTGCATAATTGGAGAAGATAAGATAGGACTCTGCAGAGTAAGAAAAAATGAAAATGGAATCCTGATTGCTGAAAATTATGGTATGGTATCTGCCAAACACCTGGATCCGATTGAAAAGAAACCACTTTATCATTTCCACCCCGGGAAAAATATTCTCTCCATTGGGACTATCGGCTGTAATATGCACTGCCTGTTTTGCCAGAATTCTGATATATCCCAGGTAGGAGTAACAGATGCAAATTTCATAAACTACTACAGTCCTGAAAAAATTGTAAAAGAAGCATTGTCTATTGAAGGTAATATTGGAATTGCGTATACCTATAATGAACCAGGAATCTGGTTTGAATATATTATGGATGTAGCAAAACTGGCCCGGCAGAAGGGCCTGAAAAATGTAATGGTCACAAATGGCTACATGAATGAAATTCCTCAACGTGAAGTCATTGAAATTATGGATGCTTTTAATATTGATTTAAAAAGCTTTTCAAATGAATTCTATGAAACCCAGACCTTCTCGTCACTAGGTCCAGTAAAAGACTCCATAAAAGAAATTGGAATTTCCGGAAAACATCTTGAAATCACAAACCTGGTAATCCCTCTTTTAAATGATAATCCTGACTTATTTGAAGAAATGGTTCAGTGGATTGCCTATGAAACAGGGAAGAACACTGTTCTGCATATTTCCAGGTACTTCCCGAGATTTAAGAAGGCCCTTCCTATCACCCCGGAAACCACCCTGGAACAATTCTATTATATAGCAAAAAAACACCTGAACTATGTATTTGTAGGAAATATTGATAATTCATCAATAGGAAGAAACACTCATTGTCATAATTGCAAACACACTGCCATTAAACGAAGTGGGTATAACACCGAGCTTATAAATCTGGATGCCGAAGGGAAATGTAAACAATGTGGTACTCAAGTGGTGAATATGGATTAGAGAAAGGCACAGAGCACAGGGCACAGGGCGGAGGGAAAAACCTTTCAGGTCTTTGATCCTGACATTTATTGTAGAAAACGAAGAACAACATGTTCTTAAATTATTCGGACTGCTTTGCAGTCCTCATGCTATTTTGCTACGCAAAATGGTCTCCTCCTTTTTCTTTCAAGACCGTTTTACGCAGTAAAACAGCACGAAGACTGCTTCAGCAGTTTGAGTAACGAGTACCCGAGCTGGCGAGGGGGAGGTGGTTAGAAGAGGGAACTACAGGGCGATAAAGCGAAATAAAGATGAAAGATTTACTCATGTTATTTTGCCACAAAGTGGCTGAATTTGAATAACCGTCTCGGAACGGGGCGGTTAAAAGCTAACACTATATATGATCTCTGCAGGAGGTCAATAAAAACAATAAAATACTTGTAAAATATACTAAATAGATATACCTTTATAGTATAATATTTAAATATTACAAAACAGATGAAAAATGTATCCTTAAAGATTGACGATTCGATTTTTATCGAAACCGAGAAAATTCTTTTAAGAATTAGAAAATCTCGAAATCGATATATTAACGAAGCAATAGACTTTTATAACGGACTCCAGAGACGATTAATTCTGGAGAAAAGACTTAAAAAGGAATCTGAATTGGTGAAAAAGGGTTCATTGTCAATTCTTAATGAATTTGAGGAGATTGATTATGCCGATTAAGCAATTCGAAATTTGGATAGCGGATTTAAACCCTAAAATAGGGGCAGAATCCGGTAAAACCAGACCTGTTCTGGTTGTTCAGACTAATTTATTAAATAAAATTCCTCACCCTTCAACTGTTGTTTGTCCAATTACAACTAATGTAAAAAGTGACTCGGAAATTTTAAGAGTTCACCTTAAAAAAGGAACAGCAAAGCTAAACCGTGCTTGTGACATAATGATTGATCAGGTAAGAACAATCGACAATAAAAGATTAGTTAAAAAGCTTGGCAGTCTATCAAATGACTTGACAGAAAGAGTTAAAGAAAACCTCCTGATAATATTGGATCTGGAATAAGCAACTCATCAACTATTCAACTGTCTCACTTTTAAACCTTTAAACCCTGCGACCTATATTTCTTTTCAACCCTTCAACTGTTCAACTGTTCAACTTTCATTCTCTCTGTCTTTACTACTTTATCTGAAACCCCTCAAACTCCTCATCGGGTAGTTCCTGAATTTTCAGGTCATCTACCCTTGCCCAACCAGGCCCCTTGCGAATTGAAATTAAAAAATCGTCCAGTAGCTCACCCGGACCACTCACAATAATCTTAACATCGCCATTCTCCATGTTTCTCACATAACCCGTCAGATTCAAGGCACTTGCTTCTTTCATAGCAAAATACCTGAATCCAACATGCTGCACCCGGCCGGTAACAATTATAGACAAGGTTCTTGACATAAGAAGATATTTGTTTGCGGCTGACTCAATTGAGTGTTTTTGACTTACTCACAGAATTTGCAAAAATCATAAAATATATGTCAGAAATGAACTACCTCGTAGCAAAGCTGACGAGGTATCAAGATAGGAATTTGTTTTCAAAACGATGCAAGCCCTGTGAAATAGTGGCAAAGCCACTCCTGTAAAACAGGATTTCACGGGGCAAGCATCGGAGTATTATACTCATTTATCCCGATACGCTACACTATCGGGATTCCTGCCTGCCGGCAGGTAGGCGTTCAACTTACAAATTTCAATGCACTATGTTTTTGAAAATTGAGTTTCACGAATAAAAACAGCACCATGCTTCAGCATGGTGTTAATAGTATAAAATGAATACGATAAGTCAGCTTTTAGCTGACTTTATAATCAAAGGTATGAGACCTCAGGGTAGAACCCTGAACCCCTCATTTCGGAGTAGAACTCCGAGGAATTAAACCATTCTTCTCGTCCGCCGAAGCGGAACGCGAAGGAGGATTAAAATTTATTATGTACGCTAAAGCCTACTAGAACCGGTTTGACATCTTGCACTACGCAGACAATTTACTCAACTTTTGAAGTGACTTATCCATACCTGCATACAAATCCTTTTTGATTTTTGCAAAATGAGCTTTTATTTTTGATCTGGATTTTTCCCCTTCAAAATGGCCAAGCCGGTATATCATATCATTCCTCAGATTAAGGGTTTCTGTGATTATAGAAATAGCCTTTTCCTTATTCTTTTCTCCGTTTACAAGTATGTAACCAAAACAATCCGATACAACCTCATAGGTGATATTTCCAATTTCTTTCTTCAAACCTTTGATACTAGACATATGAATTATATTTAATGTTAGTTTAAGATTCGCAAATTAATTAAAAAATGGGATAAAAGATACGATTTTGCTATACAAGATCACCAATTAGGCTGAGGCTCCCACCTACGCCAAGGCTACGGTGGGAGCCTCAGCCTTCTAATTTCCATTCTCCACAATATATCTATTCACAATCGTATTATAAGCCCTGGTTAAGACTTTGATTATGTTGCTACTGCACTCCATTTTCAAACTTCCTATTTCGTTCAGGGGCAACAAACCCGGCGAAGTGCCTGAAATAAAGGCAGCATCAAAATTCCTTATTTTTTTGTAATGCACCCTTTCAAAACTCAATTCAATATTTTGGTCACTGCATGATTGGAGAATATATTTCCTGGCAATTCCTGAAAGAACAGTCCCGTCAGGAGCTGTAAACACTTTTTCATCCTTTACAAAAAAAACATTCGACCGGCTTCCCTCGGTAATAAAACCCTGCTGATCCACAAGAACTGCTTCATAGACACCGGTGTCAATCAGCTTTTTAAAAATGACCGACCTGAGCTTTTGATTGATGATTTTTGCCGATGGATAATCTCTTTCAGCAAAAAACAGCAAGGCTGATACGCCCTCACTATATTGATTCTGTGAGGGATAATGATGCTCTATAAAATAAACTAAGAAATCAGGCGACTTCTTACCCGAATTTGAATAATTACATACAAGTTTTACATTCCCCATGAAGGAATGGTTAAGCTCGACTAATTGCAATATTTGATTTCGGATTTCTTGAGACTCAAAGGGGATGGACTTTTCTCTCACTTTGGCAGTATCCTTTAACCTCTTTATGTGATCCTCAAAAAACAATGGAACTCCATTGATAATTCTGATCACCTCATACACTGACTCCCCGGAATATATCCTGGAGGATGAAAAATTTTCACAGGATTCCGGACTGCCATTTAATAAAAACCAATTCCTAAAACACTCTCTCATTTCTGTCAATTATCATATTATTGTAAGTTATATACAGGGAACTTGCTAATATGGTGACAATTACCTATAAGCCTGCCCTGAGAAATGCTGCTCCACAGCAAAGACTTAATCTTTATTTCACAGGGCCTGTTCCGTGTTCATTGAGGAGATCAACAATCTCATCAACTAATTATATGCTTCTAGTCCCATAGGGACTAAATATTTATAGAAAATTGATCACAATAGAATACAAGGGGGTGTCCAAAAAGTAAAAAGTACGTCATTCTGAACTTGTTTCAGAATCTGTTCAGTTTGAAACTGTGCAAGTTACAGATCCTGAATTAAATTCAGGATGACGAGAACCAGACTTTTTGGACAGCCTCTATATATTATTGAACGTCCATTAAGATATACCTTTCATCATAAT
>JAYEGO010000528.1:0-8689 GCA_034659155.1 Bacteroidota bacterium
TAGGGAAATTATTATTCTGGATGCCCAAGGTGTTTGGAGACAACAATATATATATATGAATAGTCAGCTTTTAGCTGACTTGAAATTGGAACTACATTATGCATTCACTTACAATATGGTTTTGAAGATTAAAAGTACGCTAAAGCGCACTAAAGAATGGGTGGTGATATACCTTGATCACCAGGCTACCATGCCTGCCGGCAGGCGGGAAGCCCGGTGCTGGTTTTGTTGGAATTAACTACCAGGTTAGTATTTAATATAATGAAATTAAGTTTGAAAGGAGCAGGGTGGCTTGTCTTGCTAGCCCTTGACCCGGAAGGCTTAAAACTTCATTCCAAGGGTAGCCAGAATAGTATGGCGATTTAAAGAATTAATTGATGGCTCTACATCGCTGTATGGATACATATAGTACAGCTTTTGCCTGTCGGTGTATACATAGGCAAAGTCTACAAAGAAATTATTATCTCTGAAGCCAAATCCTCCTGAATAGGAATATACATAAGCATCTTTATTGGCCTCTGTTTCTCTGTAAGGACTCTCATAATATGCAGCTCCAGCTCTCAAGGAAAAAGCTGAAACCCTGAATTCAACACCCGCTTTATAATTCAGAACGCTCTTATAAGCCTCTTCAATAGACATATTCTCATCATAAAAATCGTAGCCATCTCCACCACGATGCATCCGGATACTAGAGTAATCTATATATTCGATATCTGCACTTAATAATGCCACTTTAAAGATTTGTACTCCTGCATTCCCAATCAGCTTAAGTGGAGTCGAAATCCTGTAGTCATATCTTGATGTGGGGGATGAAAAATCGTATTCTGTAAACCCATCGCTTCTTGGTGTATCAAAACCAGATTCTATATAGGTATAATATGTTTCCCTCATCCTGTAATTAAATGGAAAGTGAACAGCCCCTCCTACTCTGATCATTTGAATAGGCTTCAATAGAAACCCCATTTTAAAGCTATACCCAATACCATCTACATTCAGATATTCATTGAAATTAAAAGATTTAAACTGTGGTATGCTCCCGTCAGTATCTGATTCAAAATGAAACATTTTTTGATCATATCGTATATTGTTTATCCCAAAAGTACCTCCCATGTAAAGTATATTACTGAAATTCGTTCCCAAAGAAAAAACATACTCTCCCATTCCACCCTCAGTTCTAATCTCTCTTCTTTGCAACTGCCCATAAGTTGAACTATTTTCTTGACCATAGTCAGAAAGAACTGTTTCATAGTTCAGTGGATCACCAATCTTTTCATCTATCAAATATGCATCCCAGGCAAGGCCTTCTTCAAAATCAGACAGTTCGTTCAAAGTATTCCCATGTGCCATATAAGCAAAATAGTCCATCATTGAATTGCTGTTGTTCCTCCCTGAAATTAGTATATTGCTATTAAAATCATTTTGACGATTGTATCCGACTCCAAAATTAACAGACACAATTCCTTTGTCTTTGCCTGTTAATTTTGAGTAAACATAAGCTGCATTACCAAGGAAAAAATTTGATCTAAGATCTTCTGTTCCGGAACCAAGATACATTGTCTCAGTGGGTGAATAATTCATAGCAGGAGTAATTGTAAATTCAGAAGACCTATATACCCCAATCCCCGCGGGATTGATACTCAAGGTAGAAAAATCTCCGCCAAAAGCTCCAAAAGCACCACCCATGCTCATATTCCGGGCTGTGCCCATAGGAAAAAGCTGTGTGTATCTTAAGGCATCTGTCTCATTTTGAGCCGTAATTAAACCAAGGCTCAAAAATAAGGATATAGTAAGTGCATATAATCTTTTCATTTTTTTTGATTGAATTATTAAAAGCTAAAACTTAACAGGCTATTTTGTAAAGTTTATTAACAGGCATTTTTATTTCCTTCTTCCTGAACTGGAAGATCTTGAGCTACTTGACCTGGATGAAGATCCTGAAGAACGGCTTGATGATCCTGATGATCGAACTGAAGATCCCGAAGAACGGCTTGATGACCCTGAAGAACGATATGAAGATCCCGAGGAACGGCTTGATGATCCTGAAGACCTGTAGCTTTTGCTACTTGAACCTGAACTGGAAGAACGATAACTACTCCCAGACTGACTCCTGGAAGGAGCTTTGTACACAGAACTTTTTGATCGTGATGGTGTGCTATATTTTGGACGACTTTGAGTTGTAGTCACAGATTTATTTGACCTGGTCCCTGAATAATTATAGCTGGGTTTTGTAGTAGTTTTCGGATTTGAATATCTTGGCACATACCTGTTTTTGTTATTGGAATTCGTACTTGTTCCTGATTGTGTACGAGTTTGTGTAGTACTTAAAGACTTTGTCCCGGATCCTGGTAAACTTCGGCCTGGAGTTTGAGTTCCGGCATTTGACCTCGAATTAGTCTGCCCTGTTTCAGAACCATACGATCTCCTGTTTTGCTGCGCATTACTTGAATTTCCATTCCTGTTTGGCAGGGTTCTGTTCGCCGAATTATTCAAGTTAGAAGTATTCCTATTTAAATTACCATTCTGATTCCTGGCAGTGGTTCTATCCTGATTTACACTACTAGTACCCACCGATGATACTTCCCTGGTTCTTGAATCTGAAGAAGCGCTATAGGCACTTGCTCTCCTGCTTGTACTGCTGGTTCCGGAATAATAAACATCAGATTTAACTGTATAAGGATTCCGGGAGATCCTACGGTCTGTTGAAGTAGACCTTCTATGCCCATAAGTAGAGTTGGAATAGTAAGCATCACCAACATATATTGGAGGATAGTAACCCCCATAATATGGAGGATAGTAGCCCCCATAATATGGAGGATAATAACCACCGTAATATGGTGAATAGTAAGGCCTGTAATATGGATAACCCCAACCAAAGCTCATTCCAATGTTCATTGAGAATCCTCCTCCCCAATACCATGGATCATAATACGGAGTGTAATAACCAAAGCCTGATGATGGCCCATAAAATCTGTTCAATGCAGAAGAATAGTTATAGTAACCCGAGCCAGATCCTTCGTAGTAATTATTCACTACCATTGCCTCATCTCCGTTTTCATATTCAAAATCATCCAGGTAAAGCGTATCATTATTATTAACCGCCATCACCTCACCTGCAGGTACAGTATATTGTTTTAACTCAAAACCTTCTCCCTCTGGCAAAGTCTCATTTAAAGCTTCCACTTCTTTAACCAGCTTATCTGTTCTCTTTGTTGCCTTTTTATCAGCCCTTATCTCATCGCGTGGATTATAATATACATCATCTGCAAGATTACTTGTAGATGAACATGATGAAAGTAAAATTGCAGCAACTGAAATTAAGAGTAAATATTTTGTTTTCATGAGTATGCCTCCTTATTCTATTTCTTTTCTATTTACATAGAAACAAATTTCATACCAAAAATAAATAAGCCGATAAAAACCAATCTGTGCTCAAACAAATATACAAATTATTATAATAACTCACCGGGCGACTGTGAGTCACCCGGTGAGTTAAGGATTGTGGCTTTCGTTCAGTTTGTGAATTACTTACGCCTGCCTGTACTTTTTGAAACTGTACTTTTTTGTCTATTTGATTTCGACCTGGGGGCCACAGTTGTTCCTGATCTACTATTTGTTCTCGCCTTTTGCACTGAGGCCGCATTCCTGGCTCCTTGATTCCTCCTGCTACGATTCACAGTTGCCGGGGATCTGCTATTTGTTCTTGCCTTTTGCACTGAAGCAGCATTCCTGGAAACCTGATTACTCCGGCTGCGAGTCACACTTGATCTGTTCACCTGTTTATTTGCATTAGATGGTTTTCTTATCACCTGTGCGGAACGTTTTACCTGTGTGTTTCTATAAGCATCTGCTCTTGTTCTTGAAAATTCTCTGCTCACCGGGGCAGTCCGGCTTGAGACATTACTTCTTGCCTTTCTTTCTGCTGCAGCTTTCTCCTTTGATCCATTATTTATTCTGCTCCTGGTTACATTACCAGGATCTTTACGACCTCGCGTATTATTCGCTGTAGCATTATTGGTATGCCTTTGTGCATTATTCATATTCCGGTTAGAATTTTCAATCCTGTTTCGATTGATTGTCCTTGTTCCGTTCTGATATGAATTTTTGTTTGTACTACCATTTCCTCTATACCGTGAACCCGAAGCTGTTTTTCTATAGCTTGTAGATTTATACGAATTGTAAGCATTCCTTTCATAATACCTGCCAGCCGAATAGTTATTGTAAGCCTGTCGATAAACTACCGGCCTGTAATATGACCAATGTGTATTATAACCCGGCCATGGACGATAATATCTGTACCCGTAGTAATAACTGCTATAATACCTTGGGCCAAAGTTTATGCTAAAATTCCACCCTGGATTATAATATACTGCTGTTCTATACCTGAAATTGAAATAAGCAGGTCCCAGGTATAATGTCCAGCCAATATAATAAGGATCATAGTTGTACCAGTAATAGTCGGTATAAAAGGGTTCATAATAGTTAAAACTCGTATATGTATTATGAAACCTTCTCAATCTTGAGCTGTAGTAGTAATCGTGAATATAACTATCACCATAATAATTATTGACTACCAAATGGTCTCCTCTATTTTGATCATAAGGCCCATTTCCGTATTCTGCTCCAAAAGTTTCAGAGGCAGAGGAAGCAGTAAAAATCCCTATGAAAATAATGAGGGTAATGGCTCTTAAAAATTTGTTTTTTGTTTTCATGACACCCTCCTTTGTTATTAATTTTTACTTAATTTGCAACTCTTTCGGTGAGTTTAAATGATTAAAAAACAAAATCCATACCAAAATTAAAATGGGAAAAGTTCTTACAAGCAGAAAAGATGATTACGCACAATGGTATAATGACCTGGTAATTAAAGCAGATCTGGCTGAAAATTCAGCTGTTAGGGGTTGTATGGTTATCAAACCATACGGATATGCCATATGGGAAAAAATGCAGGCACAATTAGATAAAATGTTTAAGGCAACAGGCCATAGCAATGCATACTTCCCACTTTTTATACCAAAATCTTTTTTCAGTAAAGAAGCAGCCCATGTGGAAGGATTTGCTAAAGAATGTGCAGTAGTTACTCATTACAGGCTTAAGAACGATCCGGAAGGAAAGGGTGTTGTTATAGATCCGGATGCCAAACTTGAAGAGGAATTAATAATCCGCCCTACCTCTGAAACAATTATCTGGAATACCTACAAGAATTGGATACAATCGTACAGGGATCTACCCATACTATTAAATCAATGGGCAAATGTGGTAAGATGGGAAATGCGAACAAGATTATTTTTAAGAACTACTGAATTTTTGTGGCAGGAAGGACACACTGCACATGCAACTAAAAATGAGGCAATTGACGAAACACTCAAAATTGTGGATTTGTATGCCCAATTTGCCGAAGAATTTATGGCTATGCCAATAATAAAAGGCACAAAAACTGAGACTGAGCGATTTGCCGGAGCTATTGATACATACGCTATTGAAGCCCTTATGCAGGATGGAAAAGCTCTTCAATCTGGCACATCTCACTTTCTGGGACAAAATTTCGCAAAGGCTTTTGATGTTAAGTTCACAGATAAAACAGGTAAGCTTAGTCTGGTATGGGCAACTTCCTGGGGGGTTTCAACCCGATTAATGGGGGCCTTGATTATGGCACATTCCGATGACAATGGTTTGGTCTTACCTCCAAAACTAGCCCCATTCCAGGTAGTCATTGTTCCAATTTATAAAGGAAAAGAACAGTTGGATGGTTTAAGCGAAACTGCCTTGAGAATTAAGCAAGAGCTTGAAAAAGATAATATAAGCGTAAAATTTGATGATAGGGATACCCATAAGCCAGGATGGAAATTTGCCGAGTACGAGCTGAAAGGAGTTCCAGTTCGCCTGGCACTGGGACCAAGGGACCTGGAAAATGGTACTGTAGAAATTGCCAGAAGAGATACTCTTGAAAAACAAACAATTCCTCAAGACAATATTTCAGGGCATATAAAAACCCTGCTTGATGATATCCAACAAGGAATTTATAACAAAGCACTGCAGTTTAGAAAGGAAAACACCTTCGAGGTCAATGAATATGAGGAATTTAAGGATATTATTAATAATAAGGGTGGTTTTGTACTGGCACACTGGGATGGTAGCACTGAAACGGAATTAAAAATTAAAAATGAGACCAAAGCTACCATTCGTTGTATTCCTCTGGATGGATCAGAAGAGGAAGGGAAATGCATACTTACAGGAAAACCATCAAAAAGAAGAGTGTTGTTTGCAAAAGCGTATTAGGAAAATTAGGCTGTAAGAAGTAGGCTGTAAGAAGTAGGCAGTAGGCAGTAGGCAGTAGGAAATAGGAAGTAGGAAGTAGGAAGTAGGAAGTAGGAAGTAAAGATAAAAGATTAAAGTTTCCAGGTTGGCAGGCAGGAAGTTCTACAAAGAAGTCCTTCGGACAAATGCCTGAAGATATATCCACCCCTAACTCCTCCCAGGAGGGGAATAAAGATTAGGCAGTTTGGTTGTTGAGATTTGAGTATTGAGCATTTCACTCACCTTTTACAGGGGTTTTAATGTGCTTTGGCGTTTGTGCCATATTTAACTAAATTTAACCTGCTTAATATTAAATATAAAAGCCTGTGAAAGCAGCTATATATGAAAAATTTCAGGGACCAATAAGCATTCGAAATGTACCCGACCCGATACCTGAAAAACATGGAGTGGTAATTAAAGTGGAAGCTACAGGCTTATGTCGCAGTGATTGGCATGGCTGGATGGGTCATGATCCCGATATTGCACTCCCGCATGTTCCCGGGCATGAACTTGCTGGAATCATTGAGGAAACCGGCAGTGAGGTTCAATTATGGTCAAAAGGAGACAGGGTTACCCTTCCTTTTGTATGTGGATGTGGGTCCTGCCCTCAGTGTGCCTCCGGGAATCACCATGTTTGTGATCACCAATTCCAGCCAGGATTTACACATTGGGGCTCATTTGCCCGGTATGTTTCTATTCATTATGCAGACATTAACATAGTAAAGCTTCCGGAAGAAATTGATTTCATAACTGCAGCCAGCCTTGGATGTAGATTTATTACTTCATTCAGGGCAATCGTGGCACAGGGTAAAGTCACGGCAGGACAATGGGTCGCCGTTCACGGTTGTGGTGGAGTTGGCCTCTCTGCAATCATGATCGCAAATGCAATAGGCGCAAATGTAATAGCAATAGACATTAACAATGAAAAACTTGAACTTGCAAAATCTGTAGGAGCCATTGCCACAGTGAATGTCACTGAAAACAAAGATGTTGTAGAGATAGTGAAAAACTATTCAGACGGGGGAGTTCATGTCTCAATTGATGGGCTTGGTAGCCAGGAAACCTGTTTTAACTCCATTTCCAACTTAAGAAAACGTGGAAAGCACATTCAGGTTGGTCTCATGGTAGCCGATTATAATCATCCAAAAATTCCTATGGGTATGGTCCTGGCAAATGAACTTGAAATCCTTGGTAGTCATGGAATGCAAGCATATCAATATAAACCTATGTTTGAAATGATAAAGGCCGGTAAACTCTCCCCTGAAAAACTGGTAAGTAAAACTATTAGCCTTGAAGAATCTTGTACATACCTTCCAGATATGAATAGTTTTAAGGAAAATGGGGTTGCGGTTATCAATACCTTCTAATAAACAATAGCACTGATTTGTAATAAAATATTATTAGACAAAATACCTGGGAACAAAACTTCTTGTATTAATTTTACAGAATAAAATGAGCAGAAAATGAGCAAAAACAACCTGGAAAAAAAAATCATTCAATCCCTGGCATTGAAGTCAAATATTAAACAACTTGTTTGTGATAATAATGAAGTTGTCTTCAGCTTAATGAAAAAGACACTAACTGAAATTTCTGATGATTTTAATAAACAACTTAATAATTTGAAGGAAAGGGTACGACTAGAATTTACAGATCATGGAGAATTTATTGCCAAATTAAGAGTAGCAGGTGATATGCTGGTATTTAGCATGCATTCTAACATTTTTGAGTTTGACCGGGAACACAAAGTTTGGGAAACAGACTATGTCAAAACCGATCCCTTAAACTCATATTGTGGGATTATTAGTATATACAACTTCCTTGATGACTCTTTCCGTTATAACCGTATGGATGACCTTGGTTACCTGATTGGCCGTATATTTGTGAATAAGAACAACCATTTTTTTGTAGAGGGCAAAAGACAGATGGGTTTTCACTTCAAAAACTTCGGAAAACGACTTTTGGATAAATCAGCAATGAGAAGTATTCTTGCAAAAGCTATGGCTTACGCCCTTGAATTCGATCTTCTTGTTCCACCATATGACGCAGTGAAAATTGCTTCAGTCGGACAGATGACAGAAAAAATGTATATCTCACAAATCAAAACCGGTAAACGTCTTGGTTTTCAATTTAATTCTGACGATGTAATGGAAGAAAATGGTGATTAAAAGTAGTATAATAGGATTCTTTCCGTATCAAAAGAAATTACTAACATTTTAAATGAAAATAAAAACATATGAAAACTAAATCCTTTTTATTAATCCAGTTCCTACTGGCACTGATTTTTACAGCTTGTACTACAAACCAAAAACCTGGAGATGAAATCTCAAAAATGCAAAAAAAAGTAGATGAATTTGCACCGGTTGAACTTAGTTCTGATTTAATGAGTAATTTATCT
>JAYEGO010000529.1:0-2077 GCA_034659155.1 Bacteroidota bacterium
TTTTTGTTCCATTGCGAAGCGGGAGTGAAGTAAAATCCTGAAAGGCGGCTTTTCCGGCTTGGAGAAATCTATTTATGGCGGGCTTTGCCCGCCCCAGACAGATTGCAGCGTCGGGCTAAAACCACCCCCTTCTTTTACTAACATTTCCCGACTTCCGATATAAAAAGCGCAAAAGCCCCATGAAATCTAGCTTTCAATTTTTTCGTGGGCACTACATTTCTTTATGACATAAGGTGTTGAACAGCAAGGAATTTTAAGGATATTGTAGATTTTTTTAGCATCCTGAGAGACTCTTGAAGGAAAACCATAGCGGATATTCTTTGTACTATCATAAAGAACACTTGTTTGAACTCTTATCAAAAGTTGTCTGATTTTTTCAGGACTAATTTTTTTGTATTGCAGTTTTACTCTGTATTCAAGATGTTTAACCAGAGCATAAGCAGCAAATGATATTGCAAAATGAGCTTTTACTCTTTCAGGTTTCCAATGAAAAACAGGACGAACTTTCAGATCGTGTTTTGTAATCCTGAAAGCATTTTCAACCTGCCATAAGTTGTTATACTGTTTTAATAATTCCTGATAAGAAAATTTATTGTCATTTGTAATAATTCCAAGCAAACCGTCCCATTGACTTTCAGTATTAATTTTTTCTTCATTTAGAACAAGAGAAGCTTCTCCTTCGAGTAATAAATATTTTTTATTACCGCAATTTGAAAGATATTCTTTGGGATTTTTTTTCTTTAATAGTTTGGCTTTTAGTTTTTCTATGGATTTACTTCTATCATAAGCGTCTTTTTTAGCTCTTTTTTCGCTGTAATTTACAATTAATCTTCTGTTCTTATGATTAAATTCTGCAATTTTGTAATTTTGTTCAGAATCTTTAATTTCTTTGTAATTTTCTTTGTTTAAAACCTGACTTTTCATATTATCAGGAAGATTTTTTAATCTGCTGCCAACAATATATTTAAATCCATGTTTTTCCATTTCCAGCAGGTTATCTTCATTCATCATTCCTGAATCAGCAACAAAAACAATTTTATCAAGATTATATTTATCTTTAATTTCCTTTAACAAAGGAATTAAAGTATGTCCTTCATATTTTGAACCTTCAAAAACTCTATATCCAACAGGAAGCCCTTCTTTTGTAACCATCAGAGCCAATAAAACTTGTGGTTGATTAAATTTTAAATCTTTACTATAGCCGTTTTTTCTAAGGTCATCTTCTTCAAATGCTTCAAAGTATATAGTTGTGCAATCAAAAAAGATTATATCGATTTTGTTTTGAAAAAGGTTTGCAGTATTTTTATATGTAATTTCATTCAGTTTTTCTATAGCCGAATCATCAAGTTTATCCATCATTTGATAAACCCTGTCAAGGTTTAAAGAGATTCCAAAATCTTCTTCAAGCATATCCACACTGGCTTTTTTGCTTAAAGGATTTGCAATTCTAGCTAATACAATATTTTTGAATATTTCAACACTTGATTTATTTCTTGCAGGGTTTTTAAGTATATTTTTATACCCCTGATTATCAAACAATGTACCGTAGACATCGTGAATACCTCTAACAAGTCTTTGTTCTTCCTGGAGGTTTCTAATATCAACATTGTAATCATCATCGATTATATCTTGTGTAACAGGTTTTGTTTTAATTTTATCAAGTTCTTCAGGATTTAAGAGAAGTATTTGCCCGTTATCTTCAAGTTTGGATTTAATAGATTCCGCAAGAAGTTTTAACTGTTCCAGTTCTTCATCATTAAGGGCAATTCCTACATATCTTACAATTTTCTGAAAAACCTTATTACCTGTTCTGATTGATTCAACAATCTGAACAGATTTTCTCGGGCTATTTTTAGTTGATTTAACACGTACAAACATAATATTGACTATACCTGAAAGAAAACATTATGTCAATACATAATATTTTACTAGGCACTACATTTCGAGTCTTTAAATTTTGTCCCCAAAACCCTTGTCCTGCCCCATGTCAATTTTATATAAATACCCTTTATATCGGAAGTCGGGAAAGACAGGAAGAAATTTTGTGCTGACATGAAGTGTATTTATCAGGCTCTTA
>JAYEGO010000530.1:0-2075 GCA_034659155.1 Bacteroidota bacterium
TGATACATTTAATTATGATTTTGATTTAAACAGGTATATTAAGTTTGTAAAAGAGTTGTTCAATAATTTTTATGTCAATCAGAAAGACTGCACAAAATACATTGCAAATGAATACAAGGATTATATCTCGTCTTTTGTAAAAATAGGAGATTATGAAAATTCAAAAAAATCAATTGAGGTTCTTGTTGTTCAATTGAATAAAACAAGTTCAAGAGACAGGGCAAGAACAATGCAGAGAAATTTTATTGCAAACTGGCTTGGAAAAACCGGAAAAGATGCTGCATTGGTTGCCTTCTACGGGGATGATCCTCAGGACTGGCGTTTTTCTTTTGTAAAGATGGAGTACAGGCTTGCGGAAGTTGAGCCGGGAAAGGTTAAGGCTGTTAAAGAGTTGACTCCTGCAAAAAGATATTCTTTTCTTGTTGGTATGAATGAGCCGAATCATACCTGCAGGAGGCAGTTTTTAGAGTTGGTTCAGCACGAAGACATTAATCCCTCTGTTGATGAGATAGAGAAAGCATTCAGCATTGATAATGTAACAAAAGAGTTTTTCACTGAATATAAAGAATTATTTCATAAACTTAATGAGTCATTGCAAAATGTCACTAAAAAAGATGCCTATGTCCGGCAGGAATTTGAAGATAAGAATATCTCAACAGTTGATTTTGCCAAGAAATTGCTGGGTCAGATTGTTTTTATTTATTTCCTGCAAAAGAAAGGCTGGCTAGGCGTGGAAGTAAAGAACAAATGGGGTACTGGACCTAAAGATTTTATGAGAAAATTATTTGGGGGTGGAAAAAATGAATATGTTCCATTAGTTCCATATGATAATTTTTTTAATGATATTTTAGAGCCATTATTTTACGACGCTTTAGCAAATCCTAGAGAAGGAGAAGATGGATATTATAGGCTTTTTAAATGTAAAATTCCATTCCTGAATGGCGGATTATTTGAACCGATAAACGAATATTCATGGGAAAAAACAGATATAGTCATAAAAGATCGAATATTCGAAAAGATTTTTTCAACATTCGACAGGTTCAATTTTACTGTCAAAGAAGATGAGCCATTGGAAAAAGAGGTTGCTGTTGATCCTGAAATGCTTGGGAAAGTTTTCGAGAATTTATTAGAAGTTAAAGACAGGAAGTCAAAAGGCGCATTTTATACTCCTCGTGAGATAGTTCATTACATGTGCCAGCAGTCCCTGATAAATTACCTTGAAACAAATATCTCTGTTCCAAGAGGAGATATTGAGACATTTATACAACAGGGAGAAATCACAATATCAACCAATATAAGAACATTAGACAAAATTAAAAAATTAGAAAAAGAAATGATATCTGGTTTTGTTTCTGTTCAGGAATTTAACAAAAAAATAAAAGAATATTCAGAAAGATTAAACATTCCCATATCTATTGTAAAAAATAAAGAAAAAATTGACATTCTGCTTAAAACCATAAAAATTATTGATCCTGCTGTTGGCTCCGGAGCATTTCCAGTTGGAATGATGAATGAGATTGTCACAGCGCGTTCGGTTTTGACCAATTTTTACCCTGAAAAAGAACAAGAAAAGCGCACAGAATACACCCTAAAAAGAGACGTGATTGAAAACAACTTATACGGCGTTGATATTGAGCCGTCTGCTGTTGAGATTACAAAATTGAGGTTCTGGCTTTCCCTGATTGTTGATGAGTTAGATATGCGCAACATCAAGCCTCTTCCTAACTTAGACCATAAAATAATGTGCGGAAACAGTTTACTGGAAGAATTTGAAGGAGTAAAGCTTTTTGATGAAAAGCTGCTGGGTGAAGTAAAAAGAGACTTTTCGCATGAACTGGAACAGATTGACAAGGAAATAGGCAAGCTAAACAGAGAGATGCGAGACATTGCTCTTGGCAAAAAAGAAAATAACGGCAGAAGTAGGGCAATTGAGCGGGAAATAAAAAAGCTTGAAAAGAGGAAGCACGAATTGCAGTTCGGACCCAAAGAGAAGATTAAAGACCAGTCATTGTGGGATGCGCTTCAACACCGGATAAAAGACTCACAGAAAAAGCTGAATGAATTAGAGAAATTAC
>JAYEGO010000531.1:0-8654 GCA_034659155.1 Bacteroidota bacterium
CGAGAAGAGACAGAGAGTCTTGGATGTTGAAAAATAAAAAATGAACTTCCAACATCGAACTTCCAAGCTTGAACTTTCAATAATAGAGATTTTCCATCGCCAGACATTCATCACCGCGAATTTTTATTCAAACAGCCAAAGTTAGATGAAGCAGAGCAGGTTTTTAACCACCCCGTCCCTCGGGTACTCGGGCCACCCCTCCTAAATCAGGAGGGGAAATTATACTTTTATTAGAACTTTAATAGATAGTTAGTTTCTCCTCCTTTTTTTAAGGAGGAGTACGCCAGCGAAGCTGGTGGGAGGTGGTTGAGACATATACCACCACGACTTCTGACCTCCCGGTCAGTAGCCACCCGTTACTCAGACTGCTTTTGCAGTCCTCGTGCTGTTTTGCTCCGCAAAACGGTCTAAATCAGGAGGGGAATTTTATGTGTTATTTTAACGTTTAATAAAATCCTTACCTAAAGAAACTTAACAAGTGCGCCCCATTTCTTATCCACCTTAAACTTCAGCTTCAGGTAGAAACTTCCATGCAGGAAGTGTGCCTTGATTACCTTTACATCAAGTTCAGCCATTCTTGCACTGAAGTCCTCAATCATAGCTGATCCAATCCCACGACCCTTCAATGAGGTTGTTACCGCAGCACCATCAAGTAAAACAATATCGTTTTCAAGAGGGATATAGCAAAGTCCTCCAATAACATTCTTTTGTCTATCAAGTACAACAATGTGTTTGTCCATTTCTGAGATGGTCTTGGGATAATTTTCCTCGAAGAACAGTCTGTAAAGTTGTCCTATTTCTGAGGCATCCAATGGTTCCCTGATGGTATATTTGGTTCCCTGCTTATCGGTAAGCTCTGTGCTTACTACAATCTGTTCTTTCTTATCTTCCCCAATCTTCACCAGGTCAATTTTCTGATAACTCTGCATTCTTGAAAATACCATCCTGCTAAAAATCAACCGGTCGTATTCCTCTTTCAGGGTAGATTGCAGAAATGATAATTCAGCATGATGAAAAGCCGGAATAGATATATCCTGGTTAATTTTTTTCAGTAATTTATCAAAGGCTTTCTGAATCTTCAGCTCTCCGGTTCCAAAATATGTATTCCTGTAATAATTATACCTGACTATTTCAGGATACCGGTACAGCTTAAATAAGCTATTTAGCTCGAACATGGTTTGTTCCCTGGCTGAAGCCGTAGCACCAGGATTGAGATCCTCCCATTCCTTGAATTGATCAACTGCATTGAATAAGGCAATAGGAAGATAGTAGTTTTTAGCACTCCAGCTTATGTATTCCTTCAGGCTGGGTCTTAAATCCAGTCCGTCACAATAGTAGATTGGGTCAACTTTAAGAATTTCAGAAAGTTCCTGAATGAATTTACCGGCCTTTTCACTTCCCAATGCTTCTGTACAAGCATTAAAAATCCATTTTACATCCAGCTGTTTCTTGCACCATGGATAATGTGAGATGGTTTTGTTGTAGAAATTCTTAATAATGGGATTTATCAGGGAAAGAGGAGATTCATATTTCTCCCAGCCTGCAAGTGACTGAACAGTTGCAGTTTCAAGATAATCAAGTTCAGGAACAACTACATTCTCCGGGGTGATATGCCCGGGAACAATTTGATAGTCACTTTGCTTCCAGACTATAAAAAATACTTTTATAGCTTTAATAATGAGTTTCTCCCATGCATTTGATTTATTCAGGTAGCCAAGGGAATAATGAAGCCCGGCATATTCCCTGATTTTATCCCATGCGGTTAATTCACTCATATATTTGGTAGATATAGCACCCATTTCCGGTTGTGAGCATCCCAGGTTAGGCAGGCTATGACTTCCATATGGATATCCGGCAACAGATGCCCAAAGGTAAATAGTTTCCATACCATAGGCTTGCTTAAGTTTTTCATTGAGCATCAAGCAAAGGTCGTAATGCCTTCCTGCTGTGGTGTTTATGCTTAGCCTGTACTTTCTGTAATGAAAAGATGAAGGTAGTTTTGTTACCCAGATCTCATTATTTGGAATCAAGTCCAGATTAAAATTATCTTCATCATAAGCTAATTTTATTGATTGTTGCAGAAAGATGGTACCTACAAGTGTATTTTTTATTTCTTCTATTTCCCTTTCAATAATGCCAGGATCAAAGAGGAGCTTTTCATCCCAATCAGACTCTTCAATGATCTTATATTTCTTAATGGATACTTCTTCAAAGAATTTATTTAGTTTAATAAAATATTTTTTCGCCACATGGGCCAGTACAGGATCTGACTTATGCAAGATCCAACTGGCCAGCTCGGCCCGTATAGGAGTATAATAATCCAGGTTCTCCATCGCAAAATGATAGAGCAAACTAAGCAGATTTTGAAATTGTTTTTGAGTTGATCCTTCAGATGGCCATGAAAGCTGCTCGCGATAGCTATAAAGTCTTTGTCTGAGTGACTCTAATTTTTGTCTCCCAATTTCTTGGCTGGCAATTTCCTTTATTGACTTTTCGGTAAGGAATGACAGGCCAGACTGTATAAAAGTTGGGAAGAGCTTACTGTAATCATGGTGGGGGTCATGAATAATCAGGTTGAGGTAGGCCTGCGCCCTTACCTCTTCGTCTTTATGACTGGATAGCGCTTCGAGTCTTCTCCTGATAACAACAGCAATTCTTTCATCGTAATCGCCAAAGACTTTTCCAATTTGCTGGGTACATGAAAGAGCAGTTTTGTTGTCAGAAAACATGGAACAGCACATCAAATTATTAATCAGATTGACCTTTTGATCTCTAACAAAATTTAGTCCCGGGAATTTATTATGTTCATACTTTCGTTCAGATTTACCCGGTAAAAATACCTGTGCAGATACATTCTTCATGGGCAGGTCCCAACCTTCTTTGCAAGGACTGAATTCAATCAAGCTGGGGTTTCCAAGCCATAAGCGGGGTTGTCTGGCGAAAAGGCCAAGATCAATAACATCTGTTCTTACATTATATTTTAAGTCTCCAATAAGGTAGAGTCCATCTATTTCTTTCTTAAACGGAAGTACAAAGCTGGTAATTTTATTTTGAAGACCTTTCCTGGTAAGAACAATATCATTTTCAAGTATCCCAAGATCCCTAAAAAACCATCTGGGAATACTTACCTGCAGATCTTTATCTTTTAACAATACAAAGTTGCTCCGGTAAAGGTTCGTTATTTCATTCTGGAAATTTTTAACAATAGTTTTCCTGTTGAAAGAACCTTTTGGGGTTAGTTCTCCCTTTTCCAGTTCAAAACTTCTTTCGAGTACCTCAAAATTGATTACTCTTTCATAGGGAGACAGGTCTTTGTTTGCTGCTGTGATAATTTGATGGAAGTACTCATTACGGTTTTCCATATCAGACAGGGCTGTCAGAACAGGATCTTTATTATCAGGTACTATAAGTAATACATTATAAGGTTTAGCATCACCTACCAGAAATGTATCCTGAACTCCAGGAACTCCGGTGAATTTCATTTCTACAGTTCTGGGCGCAATAGTTTGTCCCTTGTTATTCTTATATATATCTTTTACCCTGTCAACAATAGAATAGTGACCATTGTCTGAAATTTTAAAGATATCTCCTGTAGATAAGAAAAACTCCTTTTTCATCTGACCAGGAAAGGGAATGTGTCCCTCCGGTGGAGCATTTTCGAGGTAGTGGGCAATATAATGACCTGAAATTTCAAGTTCCCCGGCTTTTGTTGTTCGGGTGTAAACTCCCGGCAGGGGGATGCCCGTTGAATCATCAAAATATTTGCCGGGAGGAGTCATGGTAATCCCTCCGGTGGCTTCAGTCATTCCAAAACCGCTGCAAAGGCTTACTCCGTGATCCTGAAAGAAGCGAAATGTTTTTGGATCAAGATATCCGGCAGCAGATAAGCCCCATTTAAGACGTTTACCAACAACTTTTCTTAAGATATTTTTAATCTTATCAGTATCCTGTTCAGTTCCGCACAGCTCACTTGCTGCTTCATGCAATTGTGACCACCTTAGAGGAATGCTTATAAAAATGGATGGGTTTATTTTTGGGAATAATGACAGGAGAGTTTCTCTTGAGGGATTTCCTACAAGAACATACTTTCCCCCCCAATATATTGTTCCCAGCATCTCAAGATACCTTCCAAAAGTATGATACAATGGAAGGTAACATAGCATTACTTCATCTTTGCCAATTTCTGGTAAAGCTGCAGCTCTTGCAAATCTCTTTGATATAAGATTGTATATTGAAAAAGATACACCTTTAGGGATCCCGGTACTTCCCGAGGTAAACATGGTGGTAGCAACTGCATCTATGCTGCGTCTTTTTCTGTTATTTAAAATTGTGGATATTGTTTTCTCACTGAATTCCTTGCTTTTTTCTCCAAGAAAAACATCATTTTTCCCTTTTAAACGAATATTTGAATCTGTCACAAAAACAGAGAAGGAAAAGCCTGTTGATTTTCGAATTCTTTCCAGGAGTTCCAGTCTCTGCATTGTATCTGTAACAACAATATTTATTCCTACCTGCTTGAATATTGAGCTTAGGGTATCTTTGTTGAAATGTGCATTTATGGGAGTATTATAAATATCATAAAACAAGCATGCGAGATCACAGCTGGCAGATTCAATACTATTGTCACAAAAAATTGCTACCCTGGGGTCATTGGAAACAGTATCATAAAATACTGCCGCAATTTCACGAACATTTCTTTGTATCTGTTCATAACTAAATTGACTTATGGCAGAACCTGACATATCCTGGAAAAGAATTCCCATTTTATTTTCTTCAACCCTGTGATTAAAAAGATCAAGAAGTGAATACCCTGTTTGCTGAATAATAAGAAACACCTGTTCTGCCCAGATGTTTCTGGATTCAGCAGTCCCCAGTTCTTTCAGAAAATCACTTTTCCCGGTAGTATTCAGAAACTTGAACCATAGCTCTTTTTCCTCAGCGTTTAGCTTTTTCTTCTTGAAAGCTTTTCCTGCCTGACTTAGTATCCCAGAGGCAACTTCTTTTCTTCTTGTCGATAACTGTTCTTTTTCCCAGTCGAGGATTAAGCTTTTAAGTTGTGCCAGATCTTGTGTCATTTTTTTAGAATTCAATTATTCTGTGTAGCGTATTTCGAGTTCAAGATACCAAATATCTTTTTCCTATCCAGATTCTTGCTTATCTCTTTCGACCTCTTTTGATTGTGTCTTCTTCCATCCAATCTTCCATCTTAAAATCTGCCTGACAATTAGAATTATTCAGTATCTTCGAAATTCAACAATATTAGCTTTTACATACAATGGCATTTCGTGGTTTAAAAGAATTTATAGAGGTCTTAGAAAATGAAAAAGAGCTTATTAGAGTGAAAGAATATGTTGACCCTATACTTGAAATAGCTGAAATCACCGACAGGATTTCAAAAACTGCTAATGGAGGGAAGGCTCTTTTGTTTGAAAATACCGGGACAGATTTTCCCTTACTTATTAATTCAATGGGTTCTCTCAGACGAATAAATATTGCATTGGGGGTAAATAAACTAGATGAAATTGGCGGGGAGATCAGAGAACTAATTAAGGATGTTACATCACCAAAATCCAGTTTTAGGGAGAAAATTGCCTTATTGCCAAAGTTGAATAAGCTGTCTTCCTGGATGCCAGGTATTCTTAAATCGAGGGGGAGATGCCAGGAAGTTATTAATATGGATCCTGATTTAAGCAGTTTGCCTGTATTGAAGTGCTGGCCATTGGATGCTGGTCGGTTTATTACCTTTCCCCTGGTACATACAAAAGATCCAGGGACGGGAATCAGAAATGTTGGTATGTATAGAATGCAGGTAATAGACAAGCAAACAACCGGTATGCATTGGCACAGGCATAAAGTTGGAGCAAGGCATTTCAGGGAATATAAGGACGCCGGAAAAAAAATGCCTGTGGCAGTTGCCCTGGGAGGAGATCCGGCATACACATATGCCGCCACTGCTCCGCTTCCTGATAATATGGATGAGTATATGCTGGCAGGTTTCTTGCGCAAGCGAAAAGTTGAGCTGGTGAAATGTATTACTCAGGATATTGAAGTTCCGGCAGATGCTGATATTATAATTGAAGGTTATATAGACCCGACCGAAGATTTCTTCATGGAGGGTCCATTTGGGGATCATACCGGATATTACTCCCTTGAAGACTGGTATCCTAAATTTCATGTAAGCTGCATTACACATAAAAATGACGCTGTGTATCCAGCCACAATCGTGGGCATACCTCCACAGGAAGACGCTTATATTGCGAAGGCTACAGAAAGAATATTTCTTGTTCCCCTGCAATATTCGGTAATTCCGGAACTTCTTGATATGGAAATTCCCACAGCAGGTGTGGCTCATAACCTTACTATTGTTAAAATTAAAAAGGATTATCCCGGTCAGGCAAGAAAAGTAATGAATGCACTATGGGGAGCCGGACAGATGATGTTGAATAAAGTATTACTTGTTGTGGATGGTTCGGTAGATATTCATAATCTTAAAAAACTGGCCATTTATATTTCCAGAAATTTCAGTCCTGAAGAAGACGTTTATTTTGATAAGGGGCCCCTTGATGTTCTTGATCATGCAGCTTCTGTTATGGGGTATGGAGGGAAAATGGGTATAGATGCCACTCATAAATTACCTGAAGAATTAAACAGGAATGATCTGAGTGAAGAACAACAAACTCAGGTAGGGAAAATTAAAAATGCAGATTTTCCAGGGATAGTAGATGTCAATAACCGGCTATTAAAAGAAGGAATTTCTATCCTGGTAATTGCTGTTAAGAAAGAAAGTGCGGGGCAATTGGCATACCTGGCAAAGAACCTGCATAATAGCTGGTCCCGGAATTGTCCAAAAGTATTATTTTTAGTTGATGCAGAAGTAAAAGCAGATGATCTTATGGCGGTAACATGGCTTGGTGCAAACAATATTGACCCACAAAGAGATTGTTGGATCTTAACCAATGATAATGGAGGAAATTCTCTTATTATTGATGGTACACGGAAGCTCCCTGGCAGAGATGACTTTAAGCGAAATTGGCCAAATGTTATAGTATCGGATGAGAAAACAATTAACAAAGTGGATAAAAAATGGTTAAATCTGGGACTGGGGGAATACCTCCCATCCCCATCCCTTGAATTTAAAAATTATGTACAAAAGGGAGGTGCCGAAGTCGAAGAGTAATATGATCATAACAGGATTTCTTTTCGTATGACAGGATTGTTCAGAATATTTATTTCCTGGAGCATCATTTCCTGCTTATTTGCAGGTTCAGCCTGTGCTATGACTTTTTCAGGTCAGCAGAATAATCCTGAAGATCCTTCTAGTCAGATCAGAAACTTAAATGAATCATCCGATACGGTTCACCCGGGCATAACTGATTCCTGGAACAATTACTACTTTCAGGGAAAGCCTTTACTCAAGAGTTTTAGCTTTTTGTCTTCAAAAGGATGGGAGACAAGAGCATTTTCGTATGATAAACAAATTTTGAGAACAAGAAAGATCAAGTTACTATACTTTAACTATCTGGTTCCTGGTCGGAAGAATAAGGATGAAACACAGTTCGAATACTTATTGGAGGGTTATGATCAAAGCTGGAAAGTGGCGAAGAAAAGCGGCCTTGTGTTCTATTCAGATATAGGGAAAGGATCATATACCTTTAGATTGAGGCCTAAAGACCGCAAAGATAACACTCCAGGCTATGAGATTTCACAAAGTATCAAGGTAGTGATTCCGATATGGAACAGTAAGCTGGCACTTGTACTTTATTTATTGACATTCCTCGGAGGCCTTACATTTTTTATACAATACAGAACACTAAGTTTAAGAAGAGCAAACCAGGTACTTAAGGAAAAAGAACTAAATGCCCTTGAAGTGGCCAGGCAAAGAGAAGAATTGTCTATTAAGAATAAAAATATTACCGACAGTATCAGGTATGCCCAAAAAATTCAGGAGGCAATTCTTCCCTCTGATGATTATTTCATGAATCTTTTACCTGAATCTTTTATTCTTTTTCAACCAAAAGATATTGTTAGTGGTGACTTTTACTGGATATCAGAAGCCCATGGAAAGATTTTTGTTGTATCTGCCGACTGTACCGGACATGGGGTGCCGGGAGCATTACTGTCTATGATTGGTTTTGAAATGCTGGGTAAGGTAATCCATGATCAGGGTATTGGTCATCCTTCTGATATTCTAACAGTTCTAAGTAGTGGCATTGAGACTTCATTTAGCCGGCATGTGCGAGACCCCTTGCTAAAGGAAGGAATAGATATTGGGTTGGTTATGGTGGATAAAAAGAACAAAAAAGCAGAATTTGCCGGGGCATTCAGTACACTTTACTTAATCAGAGACAATCGGCTTACAGAAGTTAAAGGGAATAGAATGACAGTGGGAGTAAGGGGATCGGGCCCTGATAGTGAATTTATGAATCATTTTATTGAACTGGAGGAAAACGATAGGATATATCTTTTTACAGATGGTTATCCCGATCAGTTTGGAGGACCAAAGGGTAAGAAGTTCATGTATAGGAGGTTTAAACATTTACTTCTAACTATTCATGAAAGCCCTATGAAGCAACAAATGAAATTTCTTAAGGAAACATTAAAATTGTGGATGGGGGAAACAGGGCAGGTTGATGATATTCAGATTATTGGTATAC
>JAYEGO010000532.1:0-8621 GCA_034659155.1 Bacteroidota bacterium
GGGGCAATTCAGCCCAAGATTACTGAAGATAGGGAAGTTCTATGGGAAAAGGCCATACATCCGCTCTTATTCCTTAATTTTCAGAACAGCGGGAAAAAGGTAGTTCCACTTGATATTGTTTTGAGCCGGGAGAAGCATATCTTGCTAATCTCAGGTCCGAATGCAGGAGGAAAATCTGTGTGTTTGCAAACCGTTGGCTTGCTACAGTATATGTTGCAATGCGGACTTCATGTTCCTGTATCGGAAAGTTCCAGGTTTGGAATCTTTAAGAAATTATTTCTTGATTTTGGAGATGAACAATCCATTGAAAATGACTTGAGTACCTATAGTTCGCATCTTGTGAATATGAAGTATTTCCTGAAAAATGGCGACTCTGAAACCCTGTTTCTGATAGATGAGTTTGGCACTGGGACTGAACCCTTGCTGGGAGGGGCAATTGCGGAGTCTATTTTAGAAAAGCTCCGGGAGCTGCATTCCTATGGTGTAATAACTACTCACTACAGTAACCTTAAGCATTTTGCTTCCGGTACAGAGGGAATTGAAAATGGAGCCATGTTGTTTGATCATCAAAAGATGGAGCCACAGTTTATTTTGCAGATAGGAAAACCCGGGAGTTCTTTTGCATTTGAAATAGCCAGGGGAATTGGTCTTCCCGAAAATGTGTTAAAAATAGCCTCGGATGCAGTAGGGGAGGAGCACATAAATTTCGATAAGCACCTGAGGGAGATTGCACGCGATAAGAAATATTGGGAAAACAAAAGGTCGCGTATCAGGAAGTCTGAAAAGAAGCTTGAAAATACCCTGGAACAATATGAAAGAGAATTGGTCGAGCTAAAAGCGGAACGGAAGAAGATACTGGAGAAAGCGCGCAAAGAAGCTGAGGATTTACTGAACGGGGCTAACCGCAAGATTGAGGGAACAATTAAGAAAATTAGGGAAGCCCATGCAGAAAAGGAGAGTACTATGAAGGCACGCCTGGAGTTAAACCAGCTCAGGGAGGATGTGAGTAGACCCGATGTTTCAGGGAAAGATGATGTTGATTTCAGACAGGCAAAAGTGAGGATGGAAAAAGGAAAAAGATCTTTTATTAGTAAAGAAGAAATCCCAAAGTTAGACCTTAGTCATGATTTGAAACCCGGAGATAAGGTGAGAATGGAGGGACAGGAAATGGCAGGGGAAGTTATGGAAGTACATGGGAAAAATTACCTGGTTGCATTTGGTAATTTAATAACCACTGTATCACCTAAAAAGTTGCAGAAGATAAGTGAAAATGAATATAAGACCCATTCCCGCAGCCGGCCACTAAGCAATACAATTGCTAATCGCATCCAGGAGAAAAAACTCCGGTTTAAGCCTGTTATTGACCTTAGAGGGAAAAGGGCCGAGGAAGCCTTGCAAATGATCCAGGAATTTATAGATGAGGCAATTATGGTGGAGGCCAAAGAATTAAGCATACTCCATGGAAAGGGAACCGGGGTATTGAGGCAGATGATCCGCGAATTTCTGGGGAGCATGGATGTGGTGGCTTACTTTGGAGATGAACACCCTGGACGTGGCGGGGCAGGAATCACCCTTGTGAAGCTTGACTTCTGATAGATCTCGTTCCTATGGAACTCATTCCATTATTCATTACAAGATCCAGGATCTGGCGATCCTGGCAATAACATGCACTGCCTATGGCAGTTTTTGTTCTGGGTAATTATCATATAGAATTATCCCATGGGGATAATATGTTACAGAAAGGGATGTAAATCCCTTTTGAATTGTAAAAATCCCGTAGGGATGTTATGTTATAGAAAGGGATGAAATCCCTTTCTAATAATATTAGCATAAGAAGAGTTCCATAGGAACGGCATGTTTTTGTATCTTTATTACAGCAAACAAAATATACCTGAACAATGCCCAACACCTATTCCCAAATTTATCTTCATTATGTATTTTCTCCAAAATACAGGAAGGCTCTTATTAAAGCTGAATTTGAAGAGGAGCTTTATAAATACATTACAGGAATTGTTAAAAAACTTGACCAGCAATTAATAAGAATAAATGGCATGCCCGATCATTGTCATTTACTGGTACGTTTAAGACCTTCTTTCGCCCCATCAAAATTCATACAGGCTGTAAAAACAAACTCATCCAGGTGGGTCAACGAGAAGAAATTTCTCAAGTACAGATTTAACTGGCAAACAGGAGGTGGGATATTTTCAGTTAGCCATAGAAATGTTCCTGAACTGATCAGTTATATTGAAAGTCAGAAGCAACATCATAAAAAATCAAGTTTCAGAGAAGAATATTTGGAGTTATTGAATCATTATGGAATTAGCTTTGAAGACGATTATCTCCTTGAATTCTTTTAATTCAGAACATGTCGTTCCTATGGAACTCAAAATATTTTATCCTTTCATCCAGGGTTCCAGGATCTGGCGATCCTGGCAATAACATGCACTGCCTATGGCAGTTTTTGTTCTGGGTAATTATCATATAGAATTATCCCATGGGGATAATATGTTACAGAAAGGGATGTAAATCCCTTTGTAATAATATTAGCATAAGAAGAGTTCCATAGGAACGGCATGTTTTCTTATAAATTACATGGATTGTAAAAAATTGTTAATTTTGGATTATTCTGATTTTCTCACTTTATGAGTGATCTTCTTATTTATACTCCAACACAAACGAACCGGGTTTTATTTACCTTTCAGTTTGTATTTACTGAGATACTTATCACAGATTACCGAATTACAAGTGATAAGGATGAGTTTTTAAGGTATGAAGGGCCTGTCTTAAATTACTCTCATCAGCCCCTGGGAAAAGGCATGTGGATTCAAAGCCATCCCATAATGTATGAAACAGGAGTCAGGTATGTGGATGTAAAACCATCGAAGTGGAATAATCTGCCAGTACTATTTAGTTGTGGTCCGGGGTCTGACCTGCCTTTTGACCCGATTGCAGGAAGCTTTTTCCTTATTTCCAGGTATGAGGAATATCTTGATTTTAAACCGGATGAACTGGGACGTTTCCCAGCCTCCCAATCAGTGGCCTCAGAAAATGATTTCCTGGAAATCCCGGTTGTTGATCTCTGGGCTCAAAAATTGAGACAAATATTAAAAATAAGATTTCCGGAGTTGAAGTTTAAAGAACGAAATTTCAGGTTTTTATCTACCATTGATGTAGACCAGGCATGGGCGTTCAGGTATAAATCAATTTTCAGAAAACTGGGCGGTGGATTTAAGTCACTGGTAAAAGCAGAGTTCCAGGACTTTAAGTGGAGATTGGACACCTTAATGTTTGGTAAGACAGACCCTTTTGATACCTACAAATATATTGAAGAGCTACATTCATCCATAGACTATATGTATTTTTTCCAGGTCGGAAAGTATGGGCCAAAGGATAAAAATTTACCAGGGAAACACCCCAGGATGAAAGCCCTAATTCAGGGCTTGAAGAGCAGGGTAGAAATCGGATTGCACCCTTCCATTCGATCCGCAAGATTTAAGGAACTGGAAAACGAATTGATAGTTCTTCAGGATATACTGGGAGCAGAAGTGAAGAAAAGCAGGCAACATTTCATATTATTGAAGTTTCCCAAAACATACCGGCAGTTGATCCGGATTGGAATAAAGGAAGATTATTCAATGGGATTTCATGATGCTCCCGGATTCAGGGCAGGAACTGCAAGTCCGTTTTATTTTTATGATCTGCCGAATGATAAAATTACAGACTTAAAACTACATCCTTTCCAGGTGATGGATAGCTGCCTGAACAGAACGATGGGGCTTTCTCCTGAAGATGCACAGAAGAAGATTAAATCCTTGTACGATGCAAGCCGGGCTGTTAACGGCCAGTTTATTAGTATCTGGCATAACTCATCGCTTGGGGAAGACAGGGAATGGAAAGGATGGAAGATCGTTTTTGAGAAAATGTTGGGAAGGACCAATGACTAATGACTAATGATTATTGTCTAATGATAAATGACTAATGATTAAATATTTAACAAATAGCGAGATTGACAGGGAAAAATGGGACGAGTGCATAAAAACCAGTATTAATCCCCTGATATATGCTTCTTCCTGGTACCTTGACAAGGTGTGTCCTAAGTGGCATGCCCTTGTAGAAGATGATTACCTGTCGGTATTTCCACTAATCTGGAATAAAAAATTCGGATTTGCTTATTTGTTTCAACCTTTTTTTACACAACAGCTTGGATTATTTTCAAGTACAGAGAGTAAATTAGTTTTAATGGATTTCCTGGAACATCTTCCAAAAAAATTTCGTTATATTGAGATATCCCTGAATGAGAAAAACGATGTTCAGCCAGGTCCGTTTTTGGTAAGCTGGAAGACTACCCATCATTTGAATTTAATGCCAGCTTATGGCCAACTCAGGGAACAGTATTCTGAAAATACCAGGAACAGTCTTGCCGGAGCAGAAAGTGAGACTTTGAGCATCCTACATGATGATCGCTACTCTGAGCTAATTCAGTTATTCAGGGAAAATCTTGGGAAACAAATAAAGAAAGTACAAGCCAGGCATTTCCTGCAGCTTCAATCTATCATGGAGGAGAGCATTCAGAAGGGCTTAGGGGAAGTTATATCTGCTTACACAGAGGGAGGAGACTATTGTGCCGGAGCTTTTTTTATAAATTCATGTAATCGTTATATTTATTTATTTTCCTCAACAAACGCTGTCAGCAGGAAGAATGGGGCGATGTTTGCCATACTGGATAAATTTATTCATGATCATTCAGGAAGAGATGTTTTTTTAGATTTTGAAGGATCAGATTTAAAGGGACTTGCACATTTCTTCAGGGGATTTGGAGCACAGGCAATAAAATATCCTGCAATAATTAAGAATAATCTACCTCCGATTATTAGGAAGATGAAGCCAGGAGCTTAATAGTAATAGAATGGAATAATATTGGAATAAGATAGTCACACACTGGTCACACAATAGTATGACTCGACCGTTTAAAGGTCAAAATCCATAGGCTGGTTATTGTTTACTTCGGTAAGCTTTCCTGCCTGGCATTTCAGGGTGCGGGCATTGAATTTTTTAAGTAAGGTGTAGTTATGGGTGGCCATTACCACAGCTCTTCCTCCCTGACTGATATCCATCAGGATTTTAATAATAGACTCAGATGTTTCAGGATCCAGGTTTCCTGTTGGTTCATCGGCAAGTATAATCTCAGGATCATTTAAAAGTGCCCTTGCAATTACAACTCTTTGCTGTTCCCCCCCTGAAAGCTGATGGGGCATTTTATATCCCTTATAATCTAATCCCACCCTTTCAAGCACTTCCCCAATTCTCTGCTCAATTTCTTGCTTATTTCTCCATCCGGTTGCTCTTAAAACAAATTCCAGATTATTAAAAATACTTCTGTCGGTAAGCAATTGGAAGTCCTGAAATACGATTCCCAGGTTTTTTCTAAGTTCAGGAATCTCTTTGCGTTTCAGATTCAATAGTTCAAATCCTGCAACCACAGCATGCCCTTCTTTAAGAGGGATCTGTGCATTAATTGTTTTAATGAGGCTGGATTTGCCACTACCCACTTTCCCTATTAAGTAAACAAATTCCCCCTTTTTAAGTGTAAATCTAACCTGGGAAAGAATAAGATTATCTTTTTGATAGATGGGGCAATCATTAAATTCTATGATATTATCCAGGGGCATTATGAATTAGTTTATTAAAAAAAAGCAAAGTAGTTATTAAGAATCAGAAATATGAGTGCATAATTTCCAAAAATAGTTTTTTTAATTTTCTTCTCCTGCTTTTTCAACATTTATATGTTGATTAAAATGAATAATAAAACAAATGTGTTCACGTTTTTTAATATATCTTTAAACTCAATTCAAAGTAGTCTTTCATGATCAGGGTCTGGTTTACTTTTTTTATTCTCTTGCAATTGATGCTGAGTGATTTTTCATTTGCTCAGAGACCCTATTCTCTATTGACGGTTGAAGAAGCTTACAAAAACGCATCAGAGCTATTTGAAAAAGAAAAATTTGTAGCAGCCCAGAAAGAATTTCAGCAGATTGTGGATCGGCTTTCGGGTGTAAATTCTGACATGAAAACCAGGGCAGAGTATTATCATGCTATGTGTGGGGTTTATCTGTTTAATAATGATGCCGAATACTTTTTAGGTAGATTTGTAGGAATGCATCCTGAAAGTATGCTTTCCAGGAATGCTGTCTGGGAAATGGCCCTTTTTCTGTATCAGACAAAAAAATATCGTAAAGCAGATGAATATTTTGACCGGGTTGATCAGAATATGTTGGCTAAAGAGGAGCAGGCTGAATATTATTTCAAGAAAGGCTATTGTTCTTTTGTAAAGAATGATTACGAAAATGCCACCCTTGCTTTTTATGAAATAAAAGATATCCAAAGCGAATATTCAGGTCCGGCCTTATATTACTATTCTTATATTGCTTATAAGCAAGAAAATTTTGAAACTGCTCTTTTAGGATTCAGAAGACTTGAGGATGATGTGAATTTTAGTGGGATTGTTCCTTATTATATACTTCAGATTTTATACAGTCAGAAGAAATATGAAGAAATAGTCCAGATAGGACCTGGTTTGCTCGAAAATTCCATTCCGGGACGCAGTGGTGAAATTGCCAAGTTCGTGGGAGATGCATACTACCAGTTGAAGAATTATTCAGAGGCTCAAGCCTACCTGGAGATGTATGTGGAAAAAACAAAAAATATCAGTCGGGAGGATAAATTCCAGATGGGATTTATGTACCACCAGCTTAAAATGTATTCTATTGCCATTCCATACCTGGAAGCTCTTGGAGGAAAAAAGGATCTTTTGGGCCAGAACTCCTATTATTTACTTGCAGATTGTTTCCTGAAAACAGAGAATAAGCCGAAAGCCGCTATTGCATTTTTTACTGCCTCTGGAATGGATTTTGATAGTGATATCAGTGAAGATGCCTTATTGAATTATGCTAAACTTACCTATGAATTGGCATTTTCACCTTTCAATGAGGCGATACGCGCATTTCATAAATTCATTGAGCTATATCCCTATTCTCAGCATATTGATGAAGCTTACCACTATCTGGTTCTTGCATATCTGAATACAAGGAATTATAAATATGCCTATGAATCTTTGAATAAAATTCAGGAGAAAAATCCTGAAATTAAGAAAGCATATCAAAGAGTTGCTTTTTACAGGGGATTGGAGTTATATCATGACATTAAATTTGAGGAGTCATTGGATATGTTTGATGTTTCTCTTGCACAGGGAAGTTTTAATACTGGGTTAACTGCCAGGTGTCTTTATTGGAAAGCAGAGGCATTATACAGGATTAAAGATCTCAGTGAAGCCCTTACTATATACCAGGAATTTTTAATTTCACCCGGAGCCTTTTCACAAAAGGAATTTAATATTGCCCATTACAATACTGCTTATTGCTATTTTAACCTAAAGGATTATGCAAACGCATCCAGATGGTATCGAAAATATGTTGCCCTGATTAAAAGAAGTAAGAGCAAGTTGCTGGCAGACAGTTACAATAGATTGGGTGATTGTGCATTTATTTCCACTGATTATTCTCTGGCAATGAGCTTTTATCAGAAATCAATTGATCTGAAGTCCTCAGATCCCGACTATGCATTGTTTCAAAAGTCTTTTGCTCATGGACTACAGAAGAATTATTTTAAGAAAATTGATGGATTAACAAAGCTCCTGAGTGATTTCCCCAAATCGAATTACAGGGATGATGCATTGTATGAGAGGGGTAGGTCTTATGTGCAGGTAGATAAGTCAGGAAGAGCACTTGATGATTTTTTTAAAATTCTTGAATCCTATAAAAATAGCAGTTACTATTCTAAAGCACTTTTGAATATTGGCATGGTTTATTATAATCAGGGAAGTAATGCAGAAGCCATTCAGACCTATAAGAGAGTGATTTCAGATTTTCAGGGGACTCCTGATTCACGAAGTGCTCTTACCGGTTTAAAAACAGTTTATGTCGATATGAATGAAGTTGAGACTTACTTCAGTTATGTCGGAACGCTTGGTTCTTTTGCCAATGTGAGGGTTTCGGAGCAGGATTCATTGACCTATTTGAGTGGAGAGAACCTGTATATGTCTGGTAATTGTGAAAGGGCAATACAGGTATTGAGTGACTATCTGGATAAATTTCCGGACGGTAGTTTTGTTATAAATGCCAGTTTCTACAGGGCGGAGTGCCTTGGTTCTGCAGGCAGGATAGAAGAAGCTCTGAAGGATTATAAATATGTGGTTGAAAGGCCGAAAAATGTGTTTACAGAACCCTCTTTACTGGTTGTTAGTTCACTGAACTTCCGGGAGGGTGCTTATTTTGATGCGCTTGAGAATTATGTATACCTTGAAAATGTGGCAGATGTTCCGGAAAACAGACTCACTGCCTTAGTGGGGCAATTCAGATGTTTGTTTGAGTTGAAAGACTTTGCCGGTTTGGTAAATACGGGACAGAAAATTCTCAAAGCCGATAAGCTAACTGAGGAAATTGCCAGGGAGGTCTATTTTAAGTCGGGATTGGCTTATGAAGAGCTGGGTTCCCCGGACAAGGCGATAGCTGTGTTCAAAAAGGTGGCAGTGGATATAAGAAGCAAGGAGGGGGCAGAAGCCAAAT
>JAYEGO010000533.1:0-2060 GCA_034659155.1 Bacteroidota bacterium
TGTTGCCAGAGAAATACAAAAAAAAGTTGAAGGCGCGATAACAGATTTTGAGCCATTGATGAGATTTTCCGAGTTTGCGGATTCAAATATAAATTTTTATGTTATTCTAAGAGTTAAAGACCCTGTTGCGAAATATGAAGTTAAGCATCAATTCATAAAAGCGTTGAAAAAGAGATTTGACCAAGAGCAAATTGAAATCTCTTGGCCCGTAACCAAAGTCTATCTCCACAACAAGTCATAACCACTAATCACTAATTGACATACTAATTGATATAAAACCCCGCCAGTTAAGGTAATTGGCGGGTTTTAATTGTGTGTGTGCTATCAAATTATCAAAGTCCGACTTCGATAGATTTGTCATTCTGATTCAGTAGGCGAAGAATCCCATCGCATTGTCATTGCGTTTGTCCTCCAAAGCCCCAGCAGGGGCGAAGGAGGAAGCGACCCCCCCACCACTTTTCGCAAAAAGTGGTGAGAGGGGAGCGAAGCAATCTCATCAAACGAGATTGCTTCGTCGCTTCCTGTGGGTCGCTCCTCGCAATGACAAATTGAATTTTACATCTTTTTTATCACGAGATTTGAGAGAATAATATTGCGTTAATTTTTTGGCTTCTTGTATTAATTTTGGCTTTTGGATTTTAGATAGGGGAGAACCATAATTTTTTATCAATGTTATGGGTCCTGCGTAATTTTTCATTTCAATCAAGATATCCTTTTGTTGCCCCAAACCCGATTTAGCGCAATTTTTTATTTGTTTATTCTCCTGCTCATTTCGCCCCACGATAATTTTTACCATGGTAGGCTGGCGGGGTTTAACCCCGCCAGCCCAGTTGACGGGGTTCAGGCTGGCGGGGTTAAACCCCGCCAGCCTAGACTCAGCTAAATTGTACCAGAAATGGCGACCATATTTTAGAAGTTCAATATCATTGCCAGCGCAGTTCGGGCAAATTTGCCATAAATTCTTTAACCGTTTTGAAAATTCCAAATCACATAAAAGGCATCCGCCTGATGGTGTTGGATATTCTTTGATTTTATATTTTTTTACTAAAGCGAGCTGTTTTATTCTTTGCCTTCCTGAAATATCCAATAATTTTTTTCTATTTATAAGTCCTGATTTTTCAGGAATAGTTTGTTCAAGTAGTTTTGCCGAAAGGGGGCGGAGCAAAGAACCTGTTAATCCAGATTGTTTTTCCAATAATTCCATGGCGCTTTTATTTTGCGACATTGGTCTTTCTCCCAAAACCTCGCCTGTAGCGATAAAGTCGTATTTTTCTTTTGTCAGAATTTTTTTTGCTGTTTTCAGCATTAAAAGATGGCAGTCAATACAAGGATTTATTGCCTTGCCATACCCATATTTCGGGTTTTTTACCATTTCAAAATGCTCTTTTGAAAAATCAATTATTTTGAGGGGCAGTTTAATTTTTTTAGCAGCTTTTTTCGCTTGTTCAGCGTTAAAAAAATAACTCTTAAAAGTTATTCCTTGAACCTGTATTTTTTGCTCCATCAGAATTTTAGCCGCAAGAATAGAATCCAGTCCCCCGGAAAACAATAACAAACATTTTGTCTTCATTTTTGAACCACGCTGTCATTGCGAGGAGCGAGCGGAGCGAGCGACCGACCTTCGTCGGCAGAAGCCGACTTCGGTCGGCGAAGGCCGAAGCAATCTTATGAGATTGCTTCACTCGTCTTGCGAGACTCGTTCGCAATGACAGTTGAATTTGGTGTAATAAGTTTTGTTGTCTTCAATGTTATCAAATACTGTGGAATTGGGACCGATTATACAATTTGAGTCGATGAAAACTCCAGGCATTAAAGAGCAATGTATTCCTATTTTTGTATTTTCGCCGATAATTGCTCCGAGAGATTTTAAGCCAGTATCAATTTTTTTCCCTTTTACTGTTGATTGTATTTGCTCGCGGTCAATTCTTGCGTTAGCAGTAATTGTTCCAGCACCAATGCGACAGCCAGAATCTATGATTGAATCGCCGAAAAACCCAGAATGGATATGAACATTGTTTTGAAGAATACATCTTGTTATTTCCGCGTTAGCGCCAATTAGG
>JAYEGO010000534.1:0-2059 GCA_034659155.1 Bacteroidota bacterium
GGTTTGCAAACACACAGATTTTCCTCCTGCATTCGGACCTGAGATTAGCAAGATATGCTTCTCCCTGCTCAAAACAATATCAAGTGGAACTACCTTTTTCCCGCTGTTCTGAAAATTAAGGAATAAGAGCGGATGTATGGCCTTTTCCCATAGAACTTCCCTATCTTCAGTAATCTTGGGCTGAATTGCCCCAATCTTTCCTGCAAGAATGGCCTTTGCACGTATCAGATCTATTTCTCCCAGAAAATCATACGAATATTCAATTTCATCCAGGTAAGGCCTGATTGAATCAGAAAAGGCAATCAGAATCTTAATAATCTCTCTTTTCTCGGCGTACTCCAGCTCTTTTATTTCATTGTTCATTTCAACAATGTCTGAAGGTTCAATAAAAGAGGTTTTCCCGGTAGCAGATTCATCATGAACCAGACCACTGATCCTCCGTTTATCAGAGGACCTTACAGGTATTACCATACGCCCTCCACGAACCGAAAGTTCTGTCCCTTCATCCACAATGCCATCCTCCCTGGCCTTCTTTAGAATCGACTGCATGCGTGATGAAACCCTTGATATTTTTTCTTTAAGTTTTTTTCTTGTTGCTGAAAGATCACGTGAAGCATTATCCTTAATCTTCCCCCTTGTGGTAAGAATTTTATTTATAGCATCCAGTACAAACGGATACATTTTAACTTCCCGGGATTTCTTCCTGAGCAGCGGATATTCATTCTCCTCATCTTCACGAAAATATGATAAGACAGCCTTTATAATATCCAGGGAAAGTCGCATCTCAAACAATTCCTGTACATCAAGAAACATACCTTCCACACGTATTTTTCTCAAAACAGGAATAAGATTGTGATAGTGATCAACAGGAAAGGGCTTTTCGGACTGAAGAATTTTATCAAACTCTGTAACTTCACCCAACAAAGTAGAAATATGTGAAAAATTGCTTTTAAAAACTACAGAATCTACATTTTCCTTACCCATCTCACTCAGGCAATTTGAAACCAACATCTTACGGATACGGTCAAAACCAATTTTCTGTTCAAAATTTTCAGGGTATACCAAAATTGAAAAGTTTAATACCTACGGGAACAAAAATACAAGAAAAAGCTCACAATAATTTGGAGAATAATTTTTTAATCATTTACTTTGTATTTCAAAGTTCTTTTTAATTGTTCTGAAAGTTTCAATTGCTATGAAAAATAAACAAGAATACCTCAATGACCTGGCCGAGATCAGGTCGATTATGAAACGATCCTCCAGATTTTTATCTCTTAGCGGCCTTTCAGGAATTTTTGCAGGTGTAATAGCACTTGGGGGAGGAATATTGGCATGGTGGTATTTGAAAGAAACAGGTTTTTTAACAGGCGAGGAGATTTTTATTTCCTCTGATAATTTCATGACTCATGTAAGAAATTTTCTTTTTATTGATGGCTTGTTAGTTTTAGTTTTAGCTCTTATTTCAGCGGTATTTTTTTCCTGGCTGCAGGCAAAAAAGAAGGGATTGGTCCTGTGGGATTACACTACACAAAGGGTACTGATTAGCCTGGGAATACCACTTCTGTCAGGGGGTATTTTTTTGATTGTATTAATGATTCACAATCAGTTGTACCTCATAGCACCCCTCACATTACTTTTCTATGGATTGGCCTTGTTAAACGCAGGCAATTACACCCAGAGTGAGGTCAGATACCTGGGATATATGCAAGTTTTTTTGGGTGTTCTTGCTGCAATCTTTCTAAACTATGGCTTGTACTTCTGGATATTTGGTTTTGGAATATTGCATATAGTTTATGGGGTGTTTATGTATTGGAAGTATGATATGCAGGGGGCTGAAGGTTGAAGGATGAAGGATGAAGGATGAAGGTTGAAGGATGAAGGTTGAAGGATGAAAGTTGAAGGATGAAGGATGAAGGATGAAGGCTTGCCACGTGAAATGCGACGAAGGAGCCTATTTCACTGTGGGCGAAGGGCAGGCAAGAAAGAAAAGAGGTGATGGAGTGATGGGGTGATGAGGTGATGAGGTGATGAGGTGATGAGGTGATGAGGTGATGAGGTG
>JAYEGO010000535.1:0-8593 GCA_034659155.1 Bacteroidota bacterium
ACCTTCAATCGGCAGTTTGATCAATTCATATTCATCTTGAGTAAGAATATACACTTCATTATTACTTGTAATTAAATAGCTATAATATTTTTTATCCTTGAAGTCAACACATTCAATGTGTTTGAATTTAAGATTTTCTGGTACTTCCACCTTTTTTACATAAGGCCTGGCTTCAATCATTTTAATATGAAAAAGCTGGTCTTTCTCATCAATTACAAGATAACCCTCATCACATGATTTCCGGGTAGTTGGAATACCTGAAATCATTTTAGCTGGGAAATCAAAGCCGCGCTTTTGCAAGACCGCTGTAAACATCTGGCTTTTTTTCTCATAAACTTTATTTTCTTTCGCATTGATGAACTCCATACGCCACTTAATTCGAAAATAATCTTCAGGCATTTCAAGATTAGCTCTTCCTGATTCAGATTCAAACAGTGGAAAAAGTCCGGGATCAGGAGCAATCATTGTCCTGGGCCTTAATCTGAAAGTTGATCTGGCTCTGCCAATAGTTTGAACATCCATTGCCATCCCATTAATAGTATCAGGCATAGTACCTGAAATTAATAACTGCCTGATATAAAATAATGGCAGTTTCAGTTCAAACTCATCCCTGGTATATTGATTGCCCTTATTATCCATACGGATTATTCCCTTGTTAAAATCCTGGATCATAAAATCATGATCTATACAACTATATAAAACAAAAGGGGCACGTATCGGCTTTTCGAAAGCCAGCCAATATAGTTCCGGAAGGGTAATTGCACTTGCTAAAATTGCAATAAAAACGAGTGTATATCTGCTTATTTTGTTCATAATTACATTTCTCCTTTTCTAAATCGATATGCTGAGAATAACAACGAAACACTGATTAATAAAGTTAAAATTGCCATTTTAAAGTTTACCGGGCTATAGCCACCTGCAACACTACTTTCAAAAAACAACAATACAAATGCCGAGGCCGTAATAAAATAGGCTATACGGTATTTCCAAATGGCCTCAAGAATGATTAATGCTGCCAGAAAATATGCTGCAAAACCTGCTAAAAACCATGGTATAACTGAAATAATTGCTGCGTGTACTATCTCTTCTCCAAAGAAATGACTACTTAACCCTACAAAAACAGAAAACATGAGGGCATAAGCTACTATTAAGCTTATTGTTCCATAGCCCAGCATCATTATCAGAATCTTGTTTTCATTGATTGGAAGATGAAACGTGAGTTTGATACGTTTTTCCATTATTTCAGGAATATATTGTGCAGCAGCAAGTGTAAGCCCTATAAATAATGGCACAAACTTCAAGCTGCTGAAATAGTGATGATTTTGAAAAAGGATAAGGTACCAATATTTAGTAGCTTCGTTAAAAGCTATATTATGTTGTACTTTAAGAAAAATATTTCCTACGGCTAGTATACCTATTAAGGATAAAATAATAAGGAACCACCTGGTTTTTATCCATTCTTTATAAACAACTGATTTAAACATATTTCTAATATTTACCTGTTAAACCTATAAATGCATCTTCCAGACCCATATTAACTTCAGCAAAGTTTTTGTAGCTGATGTTTTTCTTATTAAGAAAGTCCTTAACAAAGCTTTCTGATTCATAGGTATATAATTCAACTTTATCTTTTAATATTTCGATATTGGCAACAAATTTTTCTTTCGATAAATCAATATCAGTCTTGCCCAATTCAAAATTGAATTGCTTGAAAGTATCCATAAATTCATTGATTGAACTTTGAGCCAGCACCCTGTTGTAGTCCATTATCAACACATCATCAATAAGCCTTTCCATATCCTGAACGATATGAGAAGTAGCAAAAATGGTTTTATTTTCAGCTTTTGAATAAGTCCGAAGGTAGTCGATAAACAGTCTTCTGTAACCAGGGTCAAGTCCCATGGAAAAGTCATCAAGGATAAGTAAATCAGGGTCCTGGGCAAGAATAAGACCCAAAGCTACTTGAGACTTCTGACCACATGACATGCTTGAGATTTTTTGTTTGGGTGTTACTTTTAATTTTGACATCAGTTCCCAGTAGGGTTTATTATTCCACCTGGGATAAAATCCTGAATAAAATTTCTCTATCTGATAAATATCCATAAAAGCATATTGTACATGCCCTTCTATCAGGAAACCTATCCGGCTCTTTGTTTTAGGCGTTAGTTTTTGGGAATTTTCACCAAAAATCAAACATTCGCCACTTCGGGGTTGAAGAAAGCCATGTAGAATATTAATGGTTGTTGTTTTTCCTGCACCATTTTTACCCAGCAAACCAAGAATACTTCCTTCCTTAACCTGGAAGTTAAGGTTTTCGTAAACGAGCTTCTTACCGTAGTAATGAGTCAGGTTGTTGCACTCTATCACATTATTCATAAAACAATTTTAAAAAATTACACCTGTACTAAAGTTGAAAATTGTTCGGGTTTGATCATTATTTCCCCGATACAGATCAACTCTTGTCATAAAAAAGTATTTATCAAATATTATATTTAATGGAATTTCATAAGAAAGCTTAAGCCATGGAGCGTAAAAATCAGTGGTAAGGAAATTATAATCAGGTAGTAGTATATTATAATAAATGAAAGTGTTTTCCTCAAAATTCAGATTGGAGGAAATGTTCTGCTTATATTTTAACCCTGTTGATATTGAAAATATATGACTGTTTAAGTAGAAAGATTTATCAAAACCAAGCGAAAGTATTAAGTTTTTATAAGATTCTTCCCTGTTTGGAATATAGTATGCTTGTTCAAACCCGTAGTAATTTACTGCAAATTTAAACTCATAATTTCGTATAAATTCTTCTTTCATTTTTAAGTAGCTATAGGAAAGTTCCGCATCAATAAGGTAGGAACAATATTTTTCCTCTTTAGCATATGTAACCCAATTGGTTGCATCGGTTTCCCCGGATGTTTCAATCCGTTGTAAGATTTCAGCACCCAACATGCTATTTATCTTTACAATAGAGTGAAAATAATGGATTGAAGAATTATGATTAATTATTGTTGTATTGTATATTTCCAGATTAGTCCCTTCAAATTCAGAATCATTTTTGACATAAGACCATGAGGCATCTCCTGCCTTTCGTCCATCATTGGCAATTTCTTTTACATACAGGAGCTTTACTCCTAACAAGCTAGTAATACTACCGGCCTTATAATTTACCTGAGCTTCACCACCAAAGCTATTTTGTTTATATAATCGGTTAAATGAACCTGCTACATGTGTGATGTATGTACCAAGACCATGAAGCTGAAAGAAAGCCATTTGCCTGAATTTTTCAATTATGTCAATTCCAATATCCTCGTTATAATAACTATAGAGCAGGTTAAAACCTATATCTAGTTTAGAATAAGAGAATAACAGGCCTGGTGAAACAGAAAGCTTAAGTACTTTGTTTCTGGGCCGTGGGTCACGATTTTGTGAAGCAAGCCCGACATTAAAATCAGATGAAATTCCCCAGCTTATATAATGATTAAGGGGTGTTGATAGAATACCTTTTAAGCTAAAGAACTCCCTGTCGTAAATATCATTTCCTATGGTATCAATAAGCAAGTAAGGTGTTCCTCTATAAGGATTATTCTCATTTGAATAATCGATACCCTTTTCAAAACTTTTGTCATAACTAAAGCTTCCGTAAAAAAAAGTATTTTCAATTTTTGTGTATCGTTGGGTTTGAAAATTATAATGATTGAGGCTTTCTCCCTGTTGCACCCGTTTGAAATCCCCTGTTTCATGATGATAGCCTAAATTCATTTTACCTGGAAGAATGCTGGGGTTCAGGCTAAGTCCTGCAGGATTGGTACTGGATAACCATGGATTCAGTACAGGCATTAAATCGAAAGAATTTAATGATACAGCAGGAATACTATCCTGTCCTACTGTATTAGGAACTACAAGATGAAATAATAATATAGATGTATATATAAAATTACTCTTCATAAATCCAGGGTTTAGGATCTGCATCCTTTAAGAAATCTTCAGTGGAATTATTTGTGTCCTGGTAAATATACCTGCCATCTATTACCTCTTTTACCTTCCTTCTCACACATTTACCTGATCTTGATCCGGCTTCAACATAAGTGTATCCGGCATCAAGTTCAAGTGGGAAACGCTTATAAATAGCATGTGCCTCGTCCCAGGTAACTTCAACTGCATCAATTACAAATTCATTAGGTATTTTTCCGTACCACCTTGTACTGCCTTCCTTTTTTTGAATTAAATTATTTTCAATAAAAGTTTTGCGTTCCTCGTCATTACCCGGAATTCGTATCAGAGCTATTGCACTGCCTCCGCGAGTATGAAAAACAACATCAGAACCCCTGAATGTAAAGAGATCTTCAATCATATTAATTGCAAATGGGCCGTCAAAATCCCCACCGGTTACTGATTCTACCCAAAACTCAAAATCTGCATGAAGAAGATTAACAGGACTCAAGGGATTTCCTAAAATTTCATCCTGGTGGTTTATGGCATCTCTGGCAATAACTATGCTCCTGCCAGGCAATATAGGCACATCGTTTCCCTCACCTGGTATTGTCCATATCATTCTGGCAACTATGGTATCTATTAAAAAAGTCCAGTAATTATCTTCCAGTGAATACGATTCATGTTCAAAAATTGACATCCCATCGGCATATTGTACCACCGGTGAATTATTAAAAATTTCAATATATTGATCAGAGGTGTATTGATTTCCGGCAGGAGTTAAACAACCACTGTAATAGTATTCTTTAATTACAAGAGCGTTTGATTTGCTTAAAAGCAGAGGTATAGTATCATATATGGGAGAGAATATATCAAATAATTTAAAGCCATTTAAGCTAAAAAAATCTCCACTTTCACCATAAGAGTGGACAACTGTAGCACTATAAAACCCCGGTTCAATTCCGTTAAAAATCACATCTCCTTCAGATGTGGTATATTCTGTAAATGAGTAATTTTTTGTAAGATTGGCTAATACTACTTTAGCACTATCCCTGTATTCGTAAGGTACATCTTCACTGAATTCAATTTTTAATTCAACAGAATAGCTATTATAATCAGGTATGTTTTTCACACATGACGTAAATATCAAAAAGGCAGCGATATAGCATAGCAGTTTTTTCATTTCACTAATTATAAAATAAATTTAATTTCTGCTCCAAAATATATAGAAGGATTTCTCCTGGTATAGCTTTCAGACCTTGTATATTGATACATTGGCCGGTAGTTTAGAAAATTATTTACATATAGACTTAATTTCATTTTATCTGCAATTTCTTTCGAAAGTCTGAAATTAGCCAAGAATAAGGGCGGCATTACTTCAGTCATATAATAGTGTTCTGATTTCTCATTAACATACCTCATGTAATCCGGGTCTGTCCTCATTTCCTCTGTGAATTCCATTATATCTCCATCTTTATTAAAAAGGTATAATGGAGCTTCATCGTACTCAGGATAATAGTACTTATTGAACCATATAACCTGTACAGTAGTTGAAAGTATCATCCTTAATGCAGGGATCTGTGTTACCATTCTTAAGCTGGTATTAAGTCTTTCGGCCACTTTAGTTTCACCGGCTGGATACATTCCAATATTTTCATATTGAATGGGGGATGAGCTACTTGGCAGGTATTCGTAATTTATTATACTATAATATCGTGTTGTTTTTAACCAGGCCCCATCAACTGTAAATGATGTATATAAAGAATTAATTTTTCCGAAATTAATACTGAATTCAACACCGGTTTTGATGGTTTCTTTATTATTTATTGGAGTTCTGTATGAGATGATGTGGTCATAATATTCTTTAGGCAGGGTTTCAAGATCGGGTTTTGTTCCCGCAGGAATACTATCGGCCATGTACCTGTAACAGCTGATGAACTCATATTTTGATATAAATTCAAAACCATTTGTAAGGTTTTCCTGAAAAGCTGTAATATTTCCTGAAATACGACCAATTTTAAAATCCATTCCAAGCTCTTTTTTAAGATTTTCATAGGGCTTTAATTCGGGGTTCCCGGTATTGTATTGCATAGAATAGAAAACAGCCATTTGTGTTGCAGGATTTGAAGTATAATAATCCAATACAGGAAGATCATAATAGGCTTTGTCGGGATGCAAATATACCAGGGAAGGTGATTTATAGGTTTTGCCAATTCCAAAATTGAACGAAAGATTGTCGAATATCTGATTATTTCTATTGTTTAGTATTTCATACTGAATATTAAACCGGGGTTCGATATAAAAACCTATGTCACTTGAAAATATGCCGGTTGGTTGATAGTTATTTAAGCGTGCTCCGGCTTGCACAACAAGTTTTGTTTCTTTGATTGGAATGATTAGCTTATCTTCCAGGTAAATAGAATAATTTTGCAAAGCAGGTATTTCTCGAAAAGAACGGGGACGGCTACTTCGATGTGAGATAAAAGGAGGATTAGTGATATCGTAAATCTGGCCTTCTCCATAATTCCCACTTAAGCGATAATCTCCACCTATTAATAATTTATTGATAATCCCATTTTCAAAATTTATGAATTTGTCATATGTTAATTGTGCAAAAACATTTACCGGTTTACCATCAATTGTTAATTCTGTAAGTTGTTCGGTTGGGAGATATATCCCTTCATTTTCACCCTCGTAAAGAGACAATGATACTGCTTCAACACCACCACTTGAGCTACGATACATTTTTTCATAGTTTTCCTGATGAGTATAGGATAGTGAAAAGGAATATTTTAAATTTGAAATTAATTTCTTCTTCAGGCCCCATTTACCATAAATATTCAACCTGACCCCATTATCTTTGGTCCGGTATTCTTCTTCTGCCACCATTGCATCGGGGTCGGTTTTTGTGTTGTCTAAAGTTCCAAAGTAACTTAACTTAGTGTTAAACGAAAAGGGTGTTGTTTCTTTCAGAAAAATTTTTGAATAAGCCACCTGGCCGGTAACCCGTTTAAACCCTTTGTACTTGCTCCTGACATCAGAAAAAGATGATAGATAGTCGAAATTAAAATTTAAAAAGCTGTTGTCAGAAGGGATCTTAATACCTTTATTAAAAGCGAGTTGTTTAATTCGGGGATCGGTTTTTAATTTTATTGATAAAGGGGTATAGCCTGCTTTTGTATTAACTACCACTACACCTGAGGTGAGGTCACCATATACAACTGAAGGTATACCTTTTATCACTTCAACCGATTCAATATTGTCGGTTGATATTTGTCGTAAGTCAACACCCGTACCAACAACTGTACTAAATTCTCCTTCACTGCCTGAAGCTGTAGAATAGGTTTGTAAGTTGGCATCGTTAGAAACCGGAGCATTATCAACAATTATTGCTGTTCCCAGCGCGGTATTATCATCCGTGCCAATTTCCCTGATAGAGATTTGCTGTGGCTTGGACAAATCAGGATTTTCAGCAATATTACCTGGGAGTAATTGCATGATATCGCTCAGGGTGGTGGGTTGAACGTGTTCGATTGCTGCACTCCCTATATCTGTAGAGGTTGTTAATCTGTCTCCTCTTTTAGCAAGAACACTTACTTCTTTCATATCAAAGCTTGTAGGAACAAGATTAATAAGTATCTCGTCTTTTTCACTAGCCATTAATATAGAAGAAGAATAGAGCTCGTAGCCTAAACAATGTATCTGTATAAAATAGGTTTTGGGAATTATGCTTTTGAATACAAATTGACCTTCTTCATTAGTTGTTGTCCAGCGCTCAATTTCTACCAGATTTACAGCTGCAGCTATAACAGGATTGCCGGTCTTTTTATCAACAACCTTCCCTTTTATGTTTACAAGGTTTTGAGAAAATCCGATGTTAAAGGAGACAAAAAGTAATAAGAGGGATAATATTGAAGCTTTTTTGACCATACAAAAAGAGAAAATAAATAAAAGGGGCCGGACAGCCCCTTTTATTTAACAGTAGCTTATTCTTTTATTAACTTTCTCGTACTTACCTTACCATCTATGTCATAGAAAGAAATAAAGTAAATACCTCCCTTAAGCATACTTAAGTCAATTTCCATATTATTATTAATGTCAGAATTGAGATCAACAAGTTTTTCTCCAATAACAGAAATAATTACTATTCTTTCTATATTCTCAAGATTTGAAAGATAGATCTTATTTCTTACAGGATTTGGATAAAGACTTATATTGCTTTCCGGGATCTTTGGAGTACTTACCGCAATAGATACAGTTGCTATCCAATCTTGAGTGGTAGTTCCGTCTTCTGCAGTTACAGTATAAGTAACAGGACTGGTAAAATCTTGTGTTAAAGAAGTGTCTGGAGTTACTTTAGCATCTTCAGAAAGGCTCAATATTGGTTTAAGAGCAGTAACATCAGTTCCTGTTGCAACTTCGATAGCTATAGTATGATCATCAGCATTAATAACAGCATCTCCGGTTTGTTCGTCAAGAACAAATGTGAGGATATCTGTTTCAGTACTGGCTATAGCCAAATTGGCCAAAGCAATTTTATGAAGATATGTTTTTGCCAGTCCAACAAGAGAATCATTTACCACACCTCCAATGCTCCATGATGTAGAACCTGGATAACAATTTGTCCATGTTACACCTTTATCCCAGCTTATTTTTGATCTTGTTG